>JAOTSA010000016.1 GCA_030247515.1 Sulfurimonas sp.
TAAACTTATTTGACTAAGATAACTATTTCTAGTTATTAAAGTCTATCTACTTGCTTAGTTTTCAATGATCTCAAACCCTCTAAAACTTCAACTTGAAGTCTCTCAAAACCTTTACTTAAGGTCTCTGCGTTTGTGGATGGGAATTATAGGGAAAGGGAGCTTAGAGAATACTTAAATATTTTGGAAGTTTTTGAGAGATTTGAAAGTTTGTTTTTTTTAAAGGATATTTTTTTTCGAACTGAAAAAAAGCATTATATACGTATATATAAGATTGAACTGCAATGCAGTTTAATTTGTTCATTAATTAAAAAATTACATGATTTAAAGATGATTTTTAAAAATTAGAAGTTAAAAAAGAGTAGAGTAGGCGAGAGGAAGTGAAAGACTTAGAAGATTATTTTCTTCTAAGTTCTTTAATACGAGCTGCTTTACCAGCAAGATCACGAAGATAAAACAGTTTAGCACGACGAACACGACCACGACGAACTACTGATATTTCGCTAATTGAGTCACTAAATATTGGGAATATTCTCTCAATACCTATGCTGTTGGCACCAATCTTACGAACTGTAATAGTTTGACCAGTACCTTGACCTCTTTTTGCAATACAAACACCCTCGTAATTTTGTACACGAGTTTTGTCACCTTCTGTAATTGTTACTGCTAAACGAACAGTATCACCAGCACGAAAATCTGGAATATTTTTCCCAGTTACTTGTGCTTTTTCAAAGTTTTCTATGTACTTATTTCTCATAAGATTTCCTTGTTCTATGCTTTAAAAGCTGCTCCGGTCTGAAGAATTTAGTCTTACATTCAGATAGAGCTAATTTTAGTGAGCGAATTTTACTATGATTTCCCTTTAAGTATTCTGATGGAACACAATTGTTTTCATAATTTTCTGGTTTTGAGAAAGATGGTGCTTCTAAAAGATTCGTCTCAAAACTCTCGACACATAAAGAATCACTATTTCCTAGAACACCCTCTACATTTCTTGCAATTGCATCACAAAGAACTAAAGAGGCAAGTTCTCCTCCTGTTAAAATGTAGTCACCAATGCTAAAAACTTCATCAGCATACATTTCAACAACTCTCTCATCAATACCCTCATATCTTCCACTCACAAAAGCTATATGGGATTTTTTTGCCAATCTTTTAGCATCATTTTGCCTAAAAGGTTTTGCAACGGGAGTTAAAAAAACTATATGGACATCTCTATCTGTATTTTTTAATTTACGCAACGATTCAAATAGCGGTTGCGGGTTCATAACCATTCCAGCACCGCCACCAACTGCCGTATCGTCAACTTTGTTGTGTTTTGAACTGCTAAAATCTCTTGGATTTAAATACTCTATATGGAGTATCTCTTTTTGGATTGCTCTTTTTAAGATAGAGTCTCCAAAATATCCCTCAACTATATTTTGAAATAGCGTCACAAATGTAAATTTCATCAGGAAGCTTCTAAGATATCCATACCACCACTTACAGTTATAACTTTTGTTTGGATGTCAGTACTTAGCGTAAAAGGCTTATTAAAAGGAAGAAGAAAACTTTTTGCAAAGCCTTTGTTTACTAACTCTTCATCAGTTATAATAAAAAGGTAGTTTGTAATTCCGATTCTGTCAACCTCATCCACAACGCCTAAGATTTTGCCATCCTCTACTACCTTGCATCCCTCAATATCAAACCAAAAATATTCGCCATCTTTTAAATGGCACTCATCTCTTGTTCTCTCAATTGTAGTATAAAGGTATTTGTTTGTGAGTTTTTTAGCATCTTCGGGTGAAGTGTAACCGACAAATCTGACAATCCCTCTTTCATGATTGATATCACCAAGAGTTAAGCTCTGATTTTCATTTAGAAAAAAAGATGCCCCTTTTTTAAACTGTTCAGGAAAATCACTGTTAATGTGAAGTTTCATATCGCCTTTTAAACCGACAGTTTTGCCGATTGTAGCGATATGAAGTAGTTTATTTAGTTGCTTCGACATTGATACGGTAACTCATTCCGTCTTTTGCTTTGCAGCCAGAGATAACGGTTTTAATCGCACCAATCATCTTCCCCTCTTTGCCAATCAATTTACCGATATCGGCTTGATTTGCATAGAGAAGAATCTCAGTTGTTTCATCGCCCTCTTTTACCTCAACTCTTACATCATCAGGGTAAGATGCTATAAGTCTTGCAAATTGTGCGACAAAATCAGCTATCATAATTAACGACCTGTTATCTTTTTAACGCGATCACTCATTTTAGCACCAACGCTTAACCAGTAATCTAATCTTTCAGCATCAACAACTGTTGTTTTTTCTGCTACCATTGGATTGTAATGTCCAATTAGTTCAATCCAACCACCATCTCTTCTCTTGCGTGAATCTGTTACCGCTATACGGTAAAAAGGTTGTTTTTTTCTTCCCATTCTAGTGAGGCGAATTACTGTTGCCATGTTTTTGTCCTTCTCTGCACAAGTCATATTTCAACTTGCTGTATATGTTAAATTTTGCATTTTGAATGCAAATCTATAAGCTTCTAAAAGTTTATAGATTTACGCTCAAGAGCGTATAAGCACTATCTTTTTAGTGCTCCAGCCCCGCCCATTTGTCCCATCATTGACTGAAGCTCTTTCATACCGCTTTTGCTAGAAAATCTTTTAGCTATTTTGCCAGCATTTTTGAACTGTTTTATCATACGGTTAATCTCAACTTGGCTAAGCCCACATCCAGTAGCAATTCTTTGTTTGCGAGAGTTGTTAAGCAAGTCAGGATTTTCTCTCTCTTTCAATGTCATGGAAGAGACCATTGCCTTGATATTTTTCAGTTCACTTGAATTTTCAAGGTCAAAGTCTTTTAGTGCTTTGGACATATTTCCCATACCTGGAATCATGCCTAGAAGAGACTTCATACTACCCATCTTCTTCATGCTCTCCATCTGCTCTAAAAAGTCATTGAAGTTGAACTCACCTTTTTTAATTTTTGAAGTGAGTTTTTTAGCCTGTTTTTCATCAATCGCAGAAGCTGTTTTTTCAGCAAGTCCCTCGATGTCTCCAAAGCCCATAAGACGGTTTACAACACGGTCTGGTAAAAAAACTTCCAAATCCTCCATCTTCTCACCGCTACCGATAAAACGAAGCGGAACTTGAACTTGTGATGATAGCCCGAGTGCAACACCGCCTTTAGAATCGCCATCATATTTGCTTAAAATAACGCCATCAATCCCGATTTTTTCTTTAAAAGTCGTTGCTGTCTTAATCGCATCTTGTCCCGTTAAAGAGTCAGCGACATAAAAAATTTCACTTGGATTTGCCGCTTTTTTGACTGCTTCAAGCTCATCCATGAGTGCGTTATCTATCGCTAAACGTCCTGCGGTGTCGATAAGGACAACATCATAGATACCGTTATGTGCTTTTTGAAGTGCGGCTTTTACAACCTCTACAGGATTTTTACTGCTCTCATCTTCGTAAAGTTCAACTCCGATTTGAGTTGTAATTTGGCGAAGCTGCTCTACTGCCGCCAAACGCTGAAGGTCAGCTGCAACAACCATTACCTTTTTTTGTCTGTTTTTTAGGTAGTTTGCCAACTTCCCAGTTGTTGTTGTTTTTCCAGAACCCTGAAGTCCTGTCATGAGAATAACGGTCGGAGGTTTTGAAGAAAAAATAAAGCCCCTGCTTCCCCCGATTTCTAATAGTTCATATAGAGCATCTCTCAGAGCGGCTAAAAACTGGTCTTTTCCGATACCATTTTTTCTAGTCTCTATTTGAACTTTTACTATCAAATCTCTTACAACTTTATGGTTTACATCCGCTTTTAAAAGAGACTTTTTAAGCTCATCAAGGGCTTTGGTTAGAGCCTTGTCATCATCATGAAAACGAATCTTTTTAATAGCATTTGTAAACGAGTCTGTTAATATATCAAACATAAGCCCTCCTCTTTTAAATTATCTTTGGATGTAAAAAGTTGCGAATTGTAGCTGAAAATTACTTTAAGTTTGCTTTAAATTTTGCAATATTTTGTCAAAAACTTATGGAGTTGATTTGCAAATTGATGAGCATCTTTTTGGCTAAAAGGTTTTGGACCTCTTGTCATCTCTCCGCTCTCTCTTATCATTTCCATCAGATTTCTTACAGCAAGATACTGTTTAATATTATCGATGCTATAAAGCTCTCCTCTATGATCAATCGCATGTGCCACTTTAGCAATAACTCTATCAGCAAGCGGAATATCGGCTGTTATAACCAAATCACCATCGCTTACCAACTCAACAATATGATTGTCAGCTTCATCTGCACCCTGATCTACTATAATATAAGAGATAAATTTAGAATTGCCAATGGTTATATGTTTGTTTGAGACAACAAATGTCTCTATATGCAATCTATCAATTTGGCGAAATATAATTGGCTTAAGCAGATTTGGCAAAGCGTCTCCATCAACAAATATACGCATTATTTTACCAAGGAGAGTTTTTGGATTTTTGAAAGCTGCTTTATCTGGTACTCCCGCTTTGAGGCACTGCTTTTGTCATCGTAAGACTCAGAGTGAATTAGCTCCACTGGTCTTCTTGTGCGTGTATATTTTGCCCCTTTTGGCGAATGGTTGTGTTCGCCAATTCGCCTTAGCAAATCTGTTGTTATACCAGTATATATACTATCATCGCTGCATTTTAACATGTAGATATGCCACATATCTTTTTACTATTCAAAATGGATGAAAGTCTTTGGCTCAGGTGCGACAAACTCCATGCCCAGAAGTCTCACTTTATATGCATGAAGCATTACACGTTTTGCCCGTCTGCCGCCGTACTGCTCATCACCGACAATAGGGTGTTCTATGTATCTTAGGTGTGTTCTTATCTGATGCGTTCTTCCATGATGAATGATACACTTTACTTTTGTCTTATTTGCACTTACTGAATCTGGAAAAACCTCTGTTCTTGCTGGTTTTCCTTTTGAGGAAACGTTAGATGTTGCACGGTTGTTTTTCTTGGTAGTGAGTATCGGTCTGTCGATGTCAACAGGCTCGCTCAAAATCCCCTCAACCCATGCAATATACTCTTTGTAAACTCTGTCTTTTTTGAACTCTTGTATCGCTTTTTCTCTAAACTCTTCATTTTTTACAAGCATCAAAACTCCGCTTGTTTCACGGTCGAGTCTATGTAAAAGCACTGCAGGCTTAAACTGTCTCTCTATCTCATCGGAGTTTACATGTGCGGGCTTGTCAACCACAACCAAATCATCATTTTCAAAAATAGGTTTGATTTTCTCTACTTTTTCAACTTTAAAGAGAGTTTTTGTATCAATATCTCCACGGGCAATCATCACTTTTTTGTTTGCGGCATAGACCAATCCACGGTCAATCATTGATTTTGCTTCCGAATTTGAGATTCCCTCTTGTGCTGCTAAAAGTTTATATGCTTTTTCTAGTGCCATTTTATTTTATTTCCTTAATTTTTTATAAAAATGAAGGAAACCCTCCATTTATTTGTCCGCCAAAGGAACTCGTCCCTTTGGCTTCGCTAGCCGCTGAGGCACTGAAGCTAACCCCTAAAGGGGTAGATTTGAATTTTTTATTCTGCTTATCACAGGTTCTAGGTTAATTTTTTCTTCAACCATGCTAGGGGGCAACTCTTTACATTTCATAAGTGCTTTATGAATCTCTGATGGCTCGACATACTGCACTTGATGTACATATCTGAAGAGTTCTTTTTGATGGAAAAAGTGTTTTCCTGTAATGATTTTACATCCAAAATGAGCTGGTTCTAGCGGGTTGTGTCCACCTACATCTTCTCTAAAAGCACCACCCAAAATCGCTATATCGCTAATGGCATAGATGTTGTTTAACTCTCCCATGACATCCACTAAAACCATATCCGTTTTAAACTCTTTATCTTGAGAAAAACGACTTAGAGACAGAGAGTTTGCTTCAGCATACTTTTGCATAAGCTCATACACGGTATCAAAGCGTTCTGGATGTCTCGGGACAACCGCCAACTTTGCGTCACTCTGCTTTCTATACTCTACAAATGATTTTAAAACACACTCTTCTTCACTCTCATGTGTAGAGCCTGCAACAATAAGCTCTTCTTGTGGCTTTTGGTACTCTTTTGTTTTGGAAATCTTGCCTGCAAGCTTGATATTGCCAATTACCTCTATATTTTTAGCTCCGAGGGCTAAAAAACGATTTTTATCTGCTTCGCTTTGTGTATATATTATCTCAACATTGGAGAGGATTTTTTGATAAAACCATGCAAATTGAAGATACTTTTTTACGCTCTTCTCAGAGATACGAGCATTTAAAAGTATTACTCTTGCCCCTTTTGCTCTCATGACGCTAAAAAGCAGATACCAAAACTCAGCCTCCAAAACAACTAAAACATCCTGTTTTTTAGCCCAAAACGGTAAAAACATCTCATAAGGCAGATATCTAACTTCCGCATTATATTTTCTTGCTTCCGCTTGTCCCGTATGTGTAATAGTCGTTATTTTTATCTCATGCCCATTAAGAAGTTCCAAAATCGGCTTTAAAGCTCTCGCTTCTCCGAGTGAACAGACATGAAACCAGATGCCGCCATCACTTTTAAATCTTGGATTGTTAAAGAGAAAAAAACGAGCGGGAATGGACTCTTTGTACTTTTGCTTAAACGAGAGAAAAACCAAAAGCGGCAAAGCTACAAGATAGAGCAGTGCGCTTAGGATAAAATAGAGAAGAGTAAATGGCTTCAAGCCTATTCTTTGTCAGTTTCCACATAGAGAATACGTCCACAGTGTGGGCAAGTCGTAATCTCTTCAGCTTTGATAACGTCTGCATAAATCTTATCACTGATAAGCATATGGCAACCCATACAAGCTTGGTCTTCAACAGGCACTACTGTTGAATTTTTAGCCCATCTGCGAATCTTTTGATAAAACGCAAGTCCTTTTTGGTTCATTTCAGAGATAAGTTTCTCTTTTTTTATAAAAACATCTTGTCGTGATTTGTTAATAACATCAAGCTTCTCATCAACTTCAGCTTTGATAGATGTTAAATTTGCATCCAACTCTTCTAAAACTTTTTTTGCCGCTTGAACCTGTCCAGTCTTTAAGTCGATAATTCTCTCAAGTCTTTCAATCTCTTCATTTGCAAAAGTAACCTGCTCTTTTGCAATCTCTTCTTCAAGTTGAAGCGATTTCATCTCACGTTCAGTTTTAACATCACCGCTTTTTTTTGAGTTATCTACAAGTTTTTGAGAGAGTTCTGCAAGATGAATTTCATTTTTCTTCTTTTTAATCTCTTCATCTCTAATTTCGTTTGTTAGGTTTTCAATATCTGAATCGATACTTTTTTTCTTTGCCTGCGCCGCTTCAAACTTGTAGTTAGCTTCCTCAATTTGTGGCTCAAAAGCATCGATTGCTTTATCTATGTGTGATAGGTCAATTAGCTGTTTTAGATGTAAGTTCATTAATCTCCTTTTGGATTAAATAGTTGTACCGATTTTCTTATATATAAGTAAAAGGGTTTTTTGATGACGAAATTATAGCTTCTAAACCTAAATTTTTCAAATGTTTAAGCAAAATCTCTGCAAAATACCTCTCGCTCTCAAAATGTCCTATATCAATCATGGAGAGATTAATGCTTTTTGCCTCCATGGCATCGTGGTATTTGATATCGCCTGTTAAAAAACAGTCTGCTTTGATGGACTTTAAAAGAGAGCCTCCTGAGCCTGTGGTAAGAGCTGCTTTATGTACCCACTGAGTGCTTTTGACACATTTCGCATATGGAAGCGAAAATGCAGATGCTACTTTGGCTGCAAAAGTATCAAAATCTTCTTCAACATCCAAATAGGCTACAAAACCCTCTTTTTGTACAATCTCATATCCCAAAATTTGAGTTGCAACATAGTCATTTAGATGTGTTTGGTCGAAGTTTGTGTGCATGGAAATATTTGAAATATTTTTTCGTATCATTTTTTGAATGAAGTTTGCTGGATATTGGTTAAATTGAAGCTGTCTTAATCCGCCAAAAATAAGCGGATGGTGTGTTATAAGAAGCGCACCCTCTTCCATAGAGTCGATAAGCATCTCATCTACATCAATACTAAGAACGATTTTTTGGATATCTTGATTAAAATCACCAAGCAGCAAACCAGAATTATCCCATTTTTCTTGAAGTTCAAATGGCGACAAACTGTCCAAAAATTCGTATATTTCAGAGAGTTTCATCAGCCTAGCTTCTCCAATTCTTCTTGCGCCTCTTTAAAGTCTGGATTTATCTCTAAAGCTGTTTTATACATCTCTTTTGCCTCATCAAGATGTTTCATATCGACTAATAGATTTCCATAATTATAGTACGTAATGGCATTCTGGTTGTCAATGGCTAAAGAAGCACTTAAGTGTATTCTAGCGGAGACAAATTCGCCTTTAGCCCTGTAAATACTTGCAATTGAGTTGTGAATAAACTCGTTCTCTTTGTCTTTCTCAAGAGCCTCTTTGTAGTAGCCAAGTGCCTCTTCATCTTGCCCGAGTTCTTGCAAAATATAGCCCATTTTAAAAAGTACATCAGCATCTTGAGCCTTCTTTGCATTTGCCTCTTTGAGAAGTTCAAATGCTTTTTGCAAGTTGCCCGCTTCAAACTCTTCATCAGCTCTTTGAACCAAAACTTCAGGGTCGAATTGTGAGGATGAAGAGCCTCCCTGCGGCGACGATACTGGGTCTTTTATGGTTTGAATATGTTCATACACCTTAAACGCAAAAAATGCCGAGGCCCCTAGCATAAGTATTTGAAATAGTGTCATTGTTTTCCTTTTAGTAAATTTTCATTTGCAAGTGCTATAAAATGGAGTGGGTCAACCTGCTCGCCACCAACACGTACACCAAAATGCAGATGCGGTCCGCTCACTCTTCCGCTTGAGCCAGAAAGTCCTATAATATCGCCTTTTTTAACGTCTTGAGACTCTCTTACATGAAACTTGCTCATGTGAAAATAGCATGTATAAACTCCCTGTCCATGGTCTATAACGATACTTTGCCCTGAGTAAAATCTATCTTGTACCAAAACCACTTTCCCATCGTTTGCAGCAATGATGGGAACACCCACCGCCGCTCGAAAATCCGTCCCGCCATGATAACTCTTTAACAAACCGTTATAGACACGTGCTTTTCCAAAATCACTTGTAATTTTACTATCTAATGGGACAATAAAATCAGAAGAGACAAGAGTTTTTGGGGTAGCTTTTTTGTAAATCTCCATCGCCTCGGCATACTCTTTCTCAGTTCTTGCCTTGTCCTCTGGGCTTAGTGTAACTTTAGAACCATCCACTTGGAGTGTCTCTTTTTCATACTCGCCATCTTTGACATCCAACACAACTGTTTTGGTTTTTTGCACTCCACTTTCTTTGTAAAAAATCTCGATTTTTTTCTTTTGCGGCTTTGTTTCATAGCTTATTGGAATCAAAACATAATAACGCTCGCTTTTACTTGGATGCTTAAATATAGTATATTTTTTTTGCTCCAGTGCCACACTCTCGTATATTACATCTTTTTGCTCCACAAACTCCAAAAGAGCTGTTTTTCCATTGGCAATCGCCTGTTCTGTTATAAAAACTTCAAATGCAAAAACCCATGTTAACAAAAAGTTAAAAAGTAAGAAAAAACGCATCAATAATCCTTTATAGAACGCTCCATATCACGTTTCATATCCTTCTCTTTAAGGTCATTTCTCTTGTCATGAAGCTGTTTGCCTTTTGCAATGGCAATCTGAATCTTTACTATATTTCTATCGTTAAAGTAAAGCTCCAACGGCACAACCGTATAGCCATCTTTCTCAACTGCCTTGACCATTTTTACTATTTGCTTTTTATGCAAAAGAAGTTTTCTGCTGCCTCGCTCTTCATGTCCGTAAAAGTGGTGCGTCGTCTCAAGCCTCCCTATGTGAGCATTGAACAAAAATGCCTCGCCCTGCACAAAACGGATAAAACTATCTTTCAAATTTACCCGACCCGCCCTTATGCCTTTAATCTCGCTCCCTTTAAGAACCAAACCCGCCTCAAACTTCTCTTCCAAAAAGTAATCAAAATAGGCTTTTTTATTTTTTGCTATTGTTTCACCCATTATATGCTTCTTCCTTTTTTACTCTAAAAAAACTACTACCACTTCCACTAAAATAGTATCCGTCTTTATAGTGATTTTTTAGCTTTTTATAGAGTTCTAGTGCGGGTTTGAAGAGGTCGTTTGCTTCCTCTGCGCTCATGGTTTTTAGTATCTCTTTTGATGGGTTTTTTTTGAGGCGTTCAACCTCGAAGCCATTTATTGGATTATAAAAACTCTCTCTGTAAACTCCATACACCTTTGGTGTGCTTATCTCTATTTTTGGTGTAAAAGTCTCAATATCAAGTAAACCTTCTTCAAACTCTTCTACTATCTCGCCTATGCCGCTTACATTTGCGCTCTCATAGCCATAGACAAAAAACGGGACATCCGCTCCCACTTTTAAGCCTATAAGGGCGAGTTCATTTTGGCTTAGTCCCAGATGCAAAACCTCGTTGCACATCTTTAAAAATGTCGCTGCATCGCTGCTGCCGCCGCCAAGTCCTGCAAAGGCTGGTATATTTTTGACCACCTCAACGCCATATTTTTGCATCAGCTGTTCTAATGAGTGCGCTTGCTCTGGTTTTAAAGATGCCAAAAGTGCTGCATACGCTTTATAGATGGTATTTTGTTTTGTCTCGCATGAAAAGCTGCCCCTGATTTCAAAAGTATCTTTGCTCTGTTTTGGCACAAAAGAGAGTTCGTCATAAAGTGAATCTACACGCATAAAACGGGAGATTATCTCATGATAATTATCTCTTTTGCCTGTTATTTTTAAAAAAATATTTACCTTTGCATAAGCTTTGTAACGCTTCATGGTGTTGCCTATTTTTTTAAAATTGCGCCAAGGGAGGTGAGGTCTGAGAGTTCTATCTCTTTTGAGGCTGCTCTGTTTGACTCTCTGACATCTTCTAAAAGCTCACTTCTGACAATGGAGAGGTTTTTTGGCGCATCGATGCCAAGCTTAACCACTCCTTTATCCACCGATATCACTCTAACAACTATATCATCTCCGATTACAATCGACTCATCTAGTTTTCTTGATAAGACTAACATTCTACCCTGCCTAATTCATAATTTACTTGCTCATTTTGTACGTTTATAACCGATAAAAAAGTACCGCTATCAAGCCAATAGTGTCCATCCGCTTGTATCTCTAAATCCTCCAAAGCAAGAACTCTTCCATATTTTAGGTTGTCGCTCTCGCCATGATAAAAATTTTGTGGGATGGCTAAAGATGTTCTTATATCAAGCGGTTTTTCATCTTCATAGTAAAACTGTCCCTCATTTAGTCTCTCCAAAGCACTAAGACTTCCATAAGACAAACCAAGTTTTTTCGCCACCATAAGCCCTAACGAGCGGATATATGTCCCCTCTGAAACAGTCGCTTCAAAAGTTACAAATGGGTGTGCATAGTGGATAAGTTTGGTCTCATAGATGGTTGAGTGTATCTTCTCTAGTGTAAACTCTTTACCAGCACGTGCCAAATCATAAGCTCTTTGTCCGTTTATCTGCTTTGCGCTAAAGATGGGCGGCTCATACTCAAGCTCCCCCTCAAGCGAGTGGATAACCATTGCAACCTCTGCCTCTTCAAACTCTGAGATGATAGCGACCTCTTCTATCATCTCGCTATCGAGTGTATCTGACTTTGCCCCTAGCCAGAGCGTTGCACGGTAACGCTTGGGGGTTTTGTCTAAAAAACGAAACAGTTTTGTATAACTCCCCATGCCCACTATCAAAACACCTTTTGCAAAAGGGTCAAGTGTTCCAGAAAAACCAGCTTTTTTCGTTTGGTACTTTCTTTTGAGCTTTGATAAAAAGAGGTTAGAACCTATATTTGAAGGCTTATACGCAACAAAAAGCCGATTCATAGACGCTCAACGAAGGATGCCAAAATATCTTTTTTTGTTCCCCCAAAATTGATGCTAAGTTTAAACTCCCGACCAGATTTGCTTACGCCATTAACACGCCCAGTCCCAAAAATCTTATGGCGCACCAAATCGCCCTTTTTAAAAGCAGTGTTTTTTTCTACTATCAAAGAGCCTTCACAAAGCCCCGCCTCGTTGAAAAATCTGCTTTTTTGCAAATCGCTTCTTCTTCCTTTGTAAAATCTGCTATCGACATGCGAGAGCGTGAGCGTCTCTTTTGCTCTTGTAAAGGAGACATAGCCCAAACGTCTCTCCTCTTCGAGGTCGCTTCCATCGCCGATGAGCGGTAAAAATCCCTCCTCAAGCCCAATAATAAAGATATGGTTAAACTCCAGCCCTTTTGAGGCGTGAATGCTCATCATATATATACTTTCGCCCTCCACTTGGTCTTGTTCGCTCTGCAAAGTGAGTTCATTTAGAAACTCATCTAAAGAGGCTTCAGGCGTATTTTTGACAAATTCTCTAAAAAGTCCGTAAAACTCGTCCATATTTAAAACTCTCTCCGCCTCATCTGGCATCCCTGCATAAATCTCTTTGAGATGAAAGGTCTCTTCTAAAGTATCTATAAAGCTATAAGTAGATTCGCCAGCAGATTTTGCAACATCTTGAACATCTTGAATAAACTTTTTCAATGTTTTTGCATTTTTACTCTTAACTAAAGCTTCCAAATCAGACAAAGAGCTACTTTTGATATACTCAAAGAGAGAGAGTTGGCTTGCATATGCGGCAAGTTCGAGCTTGTCCACACTCGCTTTTCCAAGCCCTCTCTTTGGTTTGTTAAGGATACGTTTGAGTGAAAAATCATCATGAACATTTGTGATAACTCTTATGTAGCTTATAAGGTCTTTGACTTCTGCTCTGTCGTAAAAGCGAAGTCCGCCGACAAGTTTATAGGCTATTTTTGCCCGATTCAGCCCCTCTTCAATAGAGCGGCTTAAAACATTAACACGATAAAGTACAGCAATATCTTGCGCCTTTACTCCAGAATCCAAAAGTTTTGTGATTTTTTGGGCTATTTTTCTTGCCTCTTCATTTTCATCATTGGAATTTAAAATCGTCACATCTTCTCCACCACCACGTGTGGAGATAAGCTTTTTCCCGAGCCGTGAGCGGTTATGCTCGATAAGTGCATTCGCCACTTTTAAGATTGGTTCTCGTGAACGGTAGTTCTCTTCAAGCTTGAAAACGGCCGTATTTTGAAAATCCTGATCAAACTCCATAATGTTCCTAATATGTGCGCCACGCCATCCATAGATGCTCTGGTCATCATCGCCAACAACACAGATATTGTTATGTGCAGTGCATAGTTTTTGAAGAAGTTTAAGCTGCAACTCATTGGTATCTTGATACTCATCTATCATGATGTATTGGTACTTTTGAGAAGTAGCATGGGCTAGTTCAGGATTTGCATCTAAAAGTTTAAAAGTAAGTGCCAGCAAATCATCAAAATCGACTAGATTGTTCTCTAAAAGATAGTTCTCATACTCTTCATAAATCTTTGCAATTTGCTGGTAGTTGAAAAACTCTGCCTGCTTGTAGGCATCGTCTGGAGAGAGAAGTGAATTTTTATAGCGTGATATCTCACTTGCGATAAGCGGCGTAGCGATTTCACTGTTTATCTTTTTTATGATGCGTTTTTTATCATCAGTATCAATCACAACAAAGTTATTTTGTCTCTTTAATAGATGGATATGAAACTTTAAAAAAAGAAGCCCAAACTTATGGAATGTACATAAAAGTGGAGGAGAAGAGGGATTTTGCATGATATGAAAAGCACGCTCTCTCATCTCTTTGGCTGCTTTGTTGGTAAACGTAAGCGTAAGCGTGTTTGAAGCAGGAATACCCAAAACTTCCACAAGATAGGCTAAACGAGAGACTATTGTTGTCGTCTTTCCGCTCCCAGCTCCTGCCAAAATCAGAACAGGACCTTCACTTTTACGTACTGCATTCGCCTGAGATTCGTTTAACTTTTCAAATATTTTTTCCATACTTTATTGCCACTCTTATTTATTTTATATATTGTAGCCAAAAACTTATAAATTATTACGAAACTATTGCTTTAATTATAATAATGGGTTATACTTTCGTTTATTATCTAAACTTATAGGAATTATTATGTTAAAAGATTTTGCGAAGTTACAAACTTTCTTGATGGTCATAAAAGAGAAGAGTTTTTCCAAAGCATCGGCAAAATTGGGCATTTCTCAGCCAGCTGTTACGCAACAGATAAAATTTATAGAAGATTATCTTGATACAAAAATAGTAGATAGAAAAAAGAATGGTATTTTGCTTACTAAAGAGGGAGAAGAACTCTTTAGAATCGCTCTAAGACTTGAAAAAGCCATAGCAAATAGTGAAAAAGAGGTTTTAAAAATCATCAATAAAGATTTTACTTTTGTAATGGGTTCTTCCAATGCTATCGGAAACTACATCCTGCCAAACTATTTAGGCGAGATTAAGAGCAGAATCAACAATAATGTCTATATGAATGTTGGTATTTCATGCGAAATCATCGACCAGCTTGAAGATAAAAAAATAGATGTTGCACTCATAGAATCCCCTGTTTTTAGAGACGGAATTGTTTATAGAGAGTGGGTTGTGGATGAACTTGTTGTTTTTTCTAACCAACAACTTAGAAAACATCTTACAGCAGAGGATTTGATGGGATTTGACTGGATTTGCCGTGATGAGCATTCACACACACGCAGACTGACAAGCGAAGCTTTTGATGAGATGGGCGTTCAGTGTAACAACTTTAATGTTTTAGGGATTTTAAGCAGTCCTACAGCGATCAAAGAGTCGATTATGCATGCGGACCCAAATGCAGAGAGACCTGTTGTCTCTGTTATGTCAAGACACGTTATCGCTGCCGAACTTGCTTCTGGAAAGCTCTTTGAAGCAAGACTTAAAAACTACAAGATAGAACGCCATTTTTACATAGCATACCTCAAAGATAGAAAGCATGATGCTTTCGTCGATAATGTAGTAAACTATCTTCTGTCACTTACAAAGGTTTAATTCTATTTTTTTAAAAATTTAGAATTTTCTGGATTTGACAAAAAGGATGCCATTGAGTTTTCAATGCCTCCGTTGTCAGCATGTTTTACCTCTTTTTTCTCTTTTTTATAATTTGCCAGATTGATAAGAAGCGGTGTCTCATCGACGATTATCTGCACAATCGCTCTTAGTGGCACAGTTACAATACTCCCAAAATTTTCTGCTCCAAATCCAGCCTCAAAGACCAAGTCATTATCAATGATATTTGCCGTCTCAAACGTATATCCTGCCAAGAAAAAGAGTGTCATGGAACGAAACTCTGTACTAATCTCTTTTGGAAGCGGCGGGTCAAATGTGATATGTTCTATCTTGCAAAGAATCCCAAAATATTGGTCTTTTTCAAAGAGGTAAAACAACAAATTTTCAATATTTTTCTGCATAACACTTGCAAACTTTTTATCTTCGATAATACTCTCTAGCAAAACAACTCCTTTGGACTTTTCGTAATTATAGCAAAATCTATCATTGCATTCATAAGAGCGACTTGCGAAAATCTCTTCAAATCTTCGATACGTATCTCCTCTTCAAAGATTTTTCTCTCATCCAAAAGTCTCTGCCTTGTTGTTCCATGCAAAAGAGGCAAAACGGGAGTAAGCCATCGTTTACCATCAAAAAAGGCGATATTTGCTATGGACGTGTCTGTTACAAGACCATTTTTTATGATAAGCACATCATCCCCCTCGCCCCTTTGCGCAAAAAGCGCATCAAGTCTCTCTCGGTTGGTGTACTTAATGGCGTACTCTATAGTGTCATCATGAAGAATTTTGAGTGAATTAATCTCTCTTTTTTGGTAAGGGTGATAGGAAGTTTCTACAAAACCATACACATCATAAACAAGGCGACATCTGTAAAGTCCATTTTGTGGCGGTATGATTAAATCGCCCAAATTTTGCACTACATCTACTCCAAAATGATTTAAAACACTCTCATACCTCGCTTGATGATATGAGAGATTAAAAACCCCGCCCTTATGTGCTTTGATGGTCTCAAAAAAAGTGTTATTCACTAAAGAGTTCCGTACTAAGATATCGCTCTCCAGTGTCGCAAAGAATAGTCAGAACTGTTTTACCCTTAAACTCCTCACGTGAGGCAATCTGCATCGCAGCATATACATTTGCACCAGCAGAGATGCCCACAAGCAACCCCTCCTCACGTGCCAGTCTTTTTGCGGTCTCTATCGCATCTTCATTGCTCACTTTTATGACCTCGCCATAGATAGTTACATCTAACGTATCTGGGATAAACCCCGCACCGATACCTTGAATCGCATGCGCACCAGCTCTCTCTCCAGATAAAACCGCCGAACTAGCAGGCTCAACCGCTAAGATAGCTATAT
Source organism: Sulfurimonas sp. (assembly GCA_030247515.1). Classification (GTDB taxonomy): domain Bacteria; phylum Campylobacterota; class Campylobacteria; order Campylobacterales; family Sulfurimonadaceae; genus Sulfurimonas. Next base: position 16,373 of record JAOTSA010000016.1, read on the forward strand.
GCGGTATATGCTCCTTTAAAACTTTTGCCGTGCCACTTAGTGTGCCGCCCGTTCCAACAGCCGCAACAAAGGCATCAACATTTCCATCGGTATCACGGAGTATCTCTTGTGCGGTTGTTAGTTCGTGAATCTCTGGGTTATGAGGGTTTTTAAACTGCTGCAAAACAATAGAGTTTGGGATTTGACTCTCTAGCTCCATAGCTCGCTCAATCGCACCGCTCATGCCAAGTGCGGCGGGGGTCAAAACAAGCTCGGCACCAAAGGCTTTTAACAGTTTTCTTCTCTCAATACTCATAGATTCTGGCATAGTAAGTATGAGCTTCAAATCAAGCGCTGCACAGTTTGCCGCCAACGCTATACCAGTGTTACCGCTAGTTGGCTCGATGATAGTGGTCTCTTTTGTGATTTTGCCCGCTTCCATCGCTCTTCTTATCATGTTAAAACCGATTCTGTCTTTTACAGAACTTGTCGGGTTCATAAACTCGCATTTGGCTATAATATTTGCCCCCGTAGTCTCCGAAGCTTTGTTAAGTCTAACCAAAGGAGTGTTACCGATAAGCTCGGTAATGTTTTTTGCAATTTTCATAAATAATCTCCAAAGAATTTTATGTTATGCTACCCAAAAATTTATAAGAAAAGGGTATGAGATGTACTTACACAAAGAGATTGGCTCCGTTGAAGCAGTAGCACAAAAAGCAGGAAAAGGGGTCTCCATGAAGATGCTTTTATCTCCAGATGAGTCCCCAAACTTTGCGATGCGCAACTTTATCATAGAAGCGGGTGGACACATGCCGCTTCACACGAACAGTGTAGAGCATGAACAGTATGTTCTCTCAGGACGTGCAACAGTACAAATCGGAGACGAGATGATAGAGGCAAAAGAGGGAGATATCTTTCTCATTCCTGCAGGTGTAGCGCATAGTTACAAAACTATCGGTGATACGTCTTATAGCTTTTTATGTTTAGTTCCCAAAAAAGAGGATTGCATCACGCTTATAAACCTATGAGTTGAATAATAGCTAGATAATTAGGAAGTGGGGCTTTAGCCTTGCTTACTGTCGTTAAAGTCAATTTGTTAAATAATTATATTTGTGAAGCAGTGATTAGCATTGTGAAAAAGATTAGTAAATGAGTTTTAATGGTGCGACCGGGGAGATTTGAACTCCCACACCCGTAGGGCGCTACCACCTCAAGGTAGTGTGTCTACCGTTCCACCACGGTCGCATTTAGAGGTTAAAGCACCAGAGAGGTGCTTTATGAGTTACTTAGAGTTTATTAACCTAAGTATGGGTTTGCGTAAAGTGCTATAAGAGCAATTACTAGTGCATAAATAACCTGAGCTTCGATCATTGCAAGAGCGATGAACATTGTAGTCATAAGTTTAGCACCTAAACCTGGGTTTCTTGCAGTGCCAGCGATTGTTGCAGCAGCAGTATGACCCATACCGATAGCTCCACCAAGTGCAGCAAGACCAAGACCAAGACCTGCAGCGATCATTGAGTATGCTTTAAGTGTTTGGTTTGCTACATCACCATCAGATGCAAGTGCAGCTGTTGCTAAAGCAACCATTAAGAAAAGAATTTTTTTCATAAGTTTCTCCGTTATAAAGTTTTACAAATCTTTTCGGCTCACGTAACCACACTTTTGGTGTAGCAACCCATACATAAATGCAAGGATTTCCCTACTTGAATTTGATAGCGAATGATACACACAAACTTCTAAAAGTAAGTTTAATCTACACGATTCCTAAAGAGATTTTATTGCCTTTAAACTCTAAAACCTCTACTTTTACCTCTTGTCCCTCTTTTAAGATATCGCTTACCTTCTCTACTCTCTGGTCAGATATCTTAGAGATATGCACAAGTCCGTCCGTTCCATCTGGAAGCTCTATAAATGCTCCAAAGTCAACTATCTTTTTAACAGTTCCATGATGAATATCGCCCACTTTATAGTCGATTTTAGGGACTTTTGGAGCGTTCGTGATGCCCTCAATATGCTCTCTTGCGGCTTTAACACCACTTTTGCTTTTACCCGTTACTTTTACTTTTCCATCTTTTTTGTCTATGTCGATAGCTACTTCAAATCTCTCGATTATCTCACGGATAGTCTTTCCAGCTTGTCCTATGATATCGCCTATGAAACTTGGGTTAATGTGAAAAAAGTCACTGCTTGGCAAAACGCCATCGTTAAGTTCTATCTCTTTTTCTGCTTCTATCATGATATCTATAATATGCGCCCTACCCTCTTTTGCTTGATAAAGTGCCTCTTTTAAAATAGCAAGACTGATACCGCCGAGCTTAATATCCATCTGCATAGCAGTTATACCATCTTTTGAACCTGTTACTTTAAAGTCCAAATCTCCGTCATGGTCTTCAAGTCCCATGATGTCGGAGAGGATAGCGTATTTATCGCCATCACTTACCATCCCCATAGCGATACCTGCAACAACATCACATGTTTGAATTTCAGCAGCACGAAGTGCCATGTAGCCACCGCAAACCGTTGCCATAGAAGAAGAGCCATTTGACTCTAAAATCTCTGAAACAAGGCGGATAGTTCTTCCTTTGGTGTCAATTATCGATTCTAACGCCCTTTTTGCAAGGTTTCCATGACCCAATTCTCTTCTTTTTACCCCCATTATAGGCGATGCTTCACCAACGCTAAATCCAGGGAAATTGTAGTGAACCATAAAGTTTTCATTTTGGATACCATCATCTGTAAGCATCTCAAACATTTGTGCATCTTTTGCTCCGCCAAGTGTAAGAACCACAAGTGCTTGCGTCTGTCCACGGGTAAAGAGGCATGATGCATGTGCTTTTGGAAGTACATTTGTACTGATAGAAATTGGTCTGATTTGCTTAAGTGTTCTGCCATCAGCACGTACTCTTTCGTTTAGTATCTGGCTGCGTACCTGCTCACGCTTTACCTTTTCAACCGCATCTTTAAGCGTACTCTCATCCCAATGTTCTTGTTTGAGCAAAATCTTTTTTCTAAGCGTTCTAAGTGCTGTCGAGCGTTCAGACTTTGCCATCTGGTTCATTGCTGCTTTGATATCTTCAAAATGGTGTACACGCACATACGCCACCATATCTTCATTGACAACATGTACTTTATATTCTACTTCATTTGTCTCTTTTTTAAACGGAGCAAAAGCTTCTTCATATTTTGTATTATTCTCAAAGAGAAGCTGTTGCGCTTTTTCTAAGATAGTAACCAACTCATCTTCTGCAATAGCGTTAGACACCTGTTTTGTTATGAGCGGCGCACTGAGTGTCGGGTCTAGCAATGGGTCTGTGATAAAATCGGTATCGACTTGTTCTGAGCCGATACTGCGCATCTCTATCATCAAGAGGTCCTCTTTAGAGCCTGAGAGGTAGAGGTCAAGCGTTGCATCGCCAAGCTGTGAAAGTGTCGGATTTAAAACCAGCTCTCCATCGATTTTTACCGCTCTAATAGCTGATACAGATGTGTTTATGTCTATATCACTCACAAAAAGTGCCGCTGAGGCAGCATTGAGTGCTAACACCTGAAGGTCTGCCTCTTTGTCAACACTGAGTGCTAAAATAGTTATCTGTGTCGGATGTCCAAATCCTTTTGGAAAAAGTGGACGCAAAGAGCGGTCAACAATGCGAGATGTCAATGTTTCAAAATCACTCGGTTTTGTTTCACGCTTAAAAAATCCGCCAGGGATTTTGCCAGCTGCATATGTTTTTTCGATGTACTGCACGGTAAGCGGAAGGAAATCATCCTTAACAACCTCTGTCTCATCGATAACCACTGTTGCAAGAAGAACTGTATCCCCGCTCTTAAGCCACGCTGCACCATTTGCTTGCTTTGCTACTTCACTAAAAGAGTACTCTTCTTCTCTATTTTTCAAATCTACTTTTACATTATATTTCACTTTTTTCTCCTAATATTTTTTCTATTCGTTCATCGTCTATCTTCTCTAACTCCTCATAATAGAGGGATGTTTCAACATAATCATCTATCTTATGCAGATAAAACACACTATCTGCAAAGGGTTCTAAAAACTCAAGAACATCTGTGGGTATGACAGGAACTGCTATATAGATGGCTTTTGGTTTCATGGCTAAAATGGCTTTTAATGCAGTAAGAAACTTTAAGCCCGTTTCACTTCCCTCATCTATAAGCATGACTATCTTGTTTTGCATAGATGCAAATGGATGACCTTTTCTGTACTGATAGATGTAGCTTAAAATCTTCTCTTCATGCTTTCTATGCGCCTCTCCATAGACGTAATCGTATTTGATTTCAAAGGCAGTAACTAGGTTTTCATTGATAACTATCTCTTCGCCCTCACATACCCTTGCTATCTCGCATTCATGATTATTTGGAGCCATGATACCCTCCGAGAAGAGAAAATCTATGCTGTTTTTGTATTTGCCACGGATATGATAGGCAAGTTCCAAACCTCCCTTGGATACGGCGATAAGCTTCCAGTTCTCATCTTTGAGTTTTTGCATCGGGATTACGTCATAAAGCTTTTTGGCGGCATCTTCACGATTTTTTAAAATATTTTTATATTTTCCCATACGCTTAGTTGTTCTCCGATTTATCAGGAAGTCTGTATGCAAAACCTGAAGCATTGCTGTTTGGCGACATAATCGGCTTAAGTCTTATGGTCAGGTAAATATATCTATCATAAATCGAGTCAGAAATACCATTTAAGTTCAAGATAGGTCTAGTGTTCTCAACATATCTAAGCCCAAAATCCCAACATCTTTTTTGGTATAAAAATCCTATTTCAAAACCTCTCTTTTGACTTGTTTCCAAATCATAACTATGTCTAAAACCATAAGAGTAGTGTTTATCGTACTTGTAGTTGATGCTTGATGTTAAATAGCTTGTAATTGGCGAAACTGTAGTAAATCTATCTTTATACATATGAGAAAGTCCTAAATCTACGCTCTCTCCTGCATAAGAAATTTGATTGAAATCTTTTGAAAAACCATTTTCGTCATAGTTGTAAATCATGTTGTTGTAAAAGTTTATGTTATCTGTTATCTGATAATCAAGTTCATTCTCTATCTCATCTGCTTCACGCTTATTGTAAGAGACACTTTGAGCAACTCTATGGTATAAAATCTGTTCTCCTAAAGTATCGTACAGGTAGTGGGCAAAATAGAACTGTAGTCTCTCTTTAACATTGGCGATATTGTAAAACTCGCATCGTGCTGTATATTCTGGGTCTAATGCGTTTGTTGCAAATGAACAGTAATCATCTCTTTGCTGTGGTGTAAAAAGCTCTATTTGCTCCTTATAATAGCCATCTTGCGACTCCATACCATCTATCTGATATTGTGTTCCAAACTCTATAGCATGAGTAAAAGTCTCAAATGCACGAGTTTGTCGTGTTGATGCACTGAACTGATGATAGTTTCTGGCAAAGAGTCCACTGTCATACTCTAAAGAGCTGTTTTGCAGACGGTTCTCTCCATTAAAATCAGTATGCTGCGCATAAAAATGAGAAGTATATGCCACATTTAAATACTCATCAAACAGTGATGTTTGCAGTGTTACAGGGACATTAAAATCTGTTTGCACCGCACCCACACCCATTTGTCTATAGTAGTTATTGCTTTGAATATCCATGCTGTATGTAAGATGATTTTTGAGCAAAGTATCTAAATATGTGTGATAGTGAAGAGCAGGAAGGTTTTGAATAGTTTTTTCATTACTCTCAAGCGTTAAATCTTTATAGTACTTCAGATACGCCCCTATATAATCATCATCCTCATTGTAGAAAAGGTTAACTCTTGAGAGAAGTTGGGTCGTTGTGGCATTTTTGGTTGTGTCATTTGTAGAGAGGTTGATATAGTCAACATCATTCATGTTAGCTATATCTGCATAAACACCAGACTGCCCCTTAAGTGTTGTGTTAAACCACTGGTTGATAAAATCATCATTTTGATAAAGGAAATTAAAACCATAGTGTTTGCTGTTCGCAAGTTCACTATCTTCAAAATAGCTCTGCTTCTCTTTAAAATAACCCGTACTGATAGAACCTTTTGATGTTTTGCTATCTACAAACCGAAAAGTTGAGTAGAGTCCATCTCCCCTGTTGGTTCTTATCTGTGGTTTTAGCTCCAAATCCCACCAATTTTGCTCTGCAATATAGAGTGATTGTTCATAGTAAAGCCCCTCTTTGGTCGAATACCCAACCATTGGAGGCAACACACCCGTTCTTCGTGTGGTATCAAGTGAATAGCCAAAATAGGGAGTATAAAAAACAGGGATATCATAGAGATAAATTCTTGCGTTATAGAGATGAAGCCACATCGTATCTGTGTTGTACTCTGAGGATGTAAACTCCATCTTCCAAAGAGGATTGTTAGGGTCGCATCCGCTCATAACACCTGATGTCACCTCAACATCTGTATCTTTTGCATACCCTTTATCGCCGCTAAGCCAGACATCAGACTTTTTCTCCAACATAAAAAATGGCTGAAATGTTCTCTCTTTGTTTGCGATATTTAATTTAGCGTATTCGCCAAGAAGCTTGATATCTCCTCCCTGACTAGCCTCTATGCTGCCAAAAAGTTCCAAATCACCGTTGATTCTATCATAACGTGCTTTCTTTGCACTCAAATAATAATCCTGATAGACAACAACAACGTCCCCATCGGCGATAACAATGTTCTCTTTTGTGTCCATTGTAGTGGCAAATACCTCTACTTTAGCATCCTCTGACCATACACTTGCTACCAAAAAAAGCAAGAAAAGAGTTACCCTAGACATCTACAACCAATGTTTTGGCACTCTTATCATGCCAAGCTTGTCTGAGTGGGTCTAACGTTCCCCACAAAAAACCAAGATAAAAAAGCATCTCGCTCAATACCCGAACAACTGAACGATTAAGTGCAACTAAGACATTTGGTGTTTGCAATGTCTCTACCTCCACTACTCTGATTTTTATAAGAAGTTTCCCGACCGTTGCACCATACTGCATCACAAAAAAAGCTTGATAAATCACTTTTACTGCCATATATTCTAAAACAAATTGATTAGTGATGACAATCATCTCTTCAACTGTTTTTGCCTCAAAAAAAGAGTTGCCCAGTGCAAGAATAAGCAAAAGAGAGAGTAGCATCTCATCTATAAAAAAAGCAAAAGAGCGTTTTTTAATCGATGCGAGGCGCATCTCCTCACGGTGCAGTCTATCCTGAATCTCTTCGTTCACTTTATTTCTTTTATAGTGCTTGATAGGCTATATCGGTTCGCAGTTTTTTACCTGCAAAATGAACCTGTCCGCATCTCATGTATGCTCTGTCTCTTGCCTCTTTGATGGTATCGCCAAGACCTACACATACAAGTACTCTTCCGCCGTCTGCATAGAGTTTGTCATCCACTCTGCTCACACCAGCATAAGAGACATGTGTATATGTCTCAATCTCCTCATGACAAACATCATCCACGATAATTTCAGCAGGAGTCGAGTTATCATAAGGGTAGTTTGCACTTGCCATAACCACACCGACTGCATACTGTTTTGAAAATTCCACTTTTATCTCGCCTAGTCTCTTTGTAGCGGCTTTATAGAACATATCACTCACGCTTGAAGTCATAAGCGGCATAAGTATCTCACACTCTGGGTCACCAAAACGGACATTGAACTCCAAAGTTATAGGCTCTCCTTTGACAACCATGATACCGATAAAAAGCACGCCCTCAAATGGCGCACCCTCTTTTTTCATACCATCTAGTGTCGGACGGATAATGCGCTCTCTTACTTTTTGGTAAAGTTCTTCGTCAACCAATGGAGTTGGTGCATAAGCACCCATACCGCCCGTATTTGGTCCTTGGTCGTTATCTTTTAGTCTTTTATGGTCTTGTGCGGCAGGAAGAAGGATATAATCCTCCCCGTCACAAACTGCAAACATCGAGAGTTCGTACCCATCAAGGTACTCTTCCACAATTACTTTGCGCCCTGCATCTCCAAAACTTTTACCGCTCAACATCTCAGAGATAGCGATTTTTGCCTCATCATGTGTAAGTGCTATGATAACACCCTTGCCGCCGCAAAGTCCGTCTGCTTTTACAACTATAGGAGCCCTTAGCGTCTCGGTAAACTTAAATGCTTTTTCGATAGAATCAGTCTCTATGTAGCGAGCTGTCGGTATGTTGTACTTTGCCAAAAAGTTTTTCATATAGACTTTCGAGCCCTCAAGTTGTGCCGCCTCTTTGCTTGGTCCAAAGATAACAAGTCCATGTGCCTTAAAGATATCAACCACACCATCAACAAGCGGAGCTTCTGGTCCTACAATGGTAAGTTCGATGCTATTTTCTTTTGCAAACTCTGCCAAAGCGTTATACTCTTTGATATCAAGGTTTGTCCCCATTGAGGAAGTCGCACCGTTTCCAGGCATAAAAAAGAGTTCATGTGCCTCTTTTTCGTTTAAAATTGCACGAGCGATAGAGTACTCTCTCCCACCACTGCCGATAATCAAAATTTTCATAAAAACTCCCAAATTAGTTCAAAAATCTGTTCAAAGTATAAAAATACTCTCAACAGATTTTTTCAAGTAGCCCGAGCAGCCGTTTCGCATTTGGCTTGGTTCTAAAAAGCCGTATTTGGGCGAAGCGAGATTCTATAACGGCGGCATTATCTCGACAGAGTTAACGTATCTCAAACGATAGCACCGACACACAAGAACGCTACTAGTTCGCTATGTGAAAATGTAGAACCCTCATGAGGCGATAGGTCGAACTGCCCAGACTACTAAAAACATTATACAAAATGTTTTATAAAACACTACTTTATAGCAAGCTCGATGCAGCTCTCTATAGAGGTATTTTGGCTTACTATATATTTTATCCCATCTGGCAAGCATTTGGCTGTTGTCGTGCCGATAACTACTACTTTAGCGTTTGGGTGGATAGTGTTGTTTTTCAAAAAGCACTCTATGGATGAGGGAGATGTAAAGACAAGTGTGGAATCATCATTTACTCTCACATCTAAAATCTCTTGTGAACACTCGCTCACATACAAAATCTCTTCTTCTATGCTATATCCATCATCTCTGCTTCTTTGCACAAAGTCAGACGCAATAAGCTCTGCACGAAGATAGAGCCATTTTGTCTCTTTTGGATACTCTTTTATACTTTTTGCAAGATTCTCGCCGTATCCATCACCGATTGAAAGGATTTTACCACCAAACTCTTTGTATGAGTTTGCCGTTTTAAGTGACACACAAAGTGCAGGAATATCTATAAAATCTTCTTTGCTATACTGTTCTAGTGCTTTTACGGTCTGTTTGGATGTGATGATAAGATAGTCATAATTAGAAAAGTTGATGTCGGGCTTTAAAAACCTGACATCTAAAGATTTTATATTTATAGCATGCTCACTTTTGGAAGTAGCAAAAAGGTAGATTTTTTTTAGCAAAAATCTACTCCCACTCGATAGTAGCTGGTGGCTTAGAAGAGATGTCATAAACAACACGGTTGATACCATCAACTTCATTGATAATGCGTCTGCTGATGCGTTCTAAGAGGTCATGCGGAAGATGAGCAAATGTCGCCGTCATGCCATCAACCGCTTCAACAACTCTAACACATACCGTGTTATCGTATGTACGATTGTCGCCCATAACGCCGACTGATTTTACATTTAGCAGAACTACAAACGCCTGCCAAGTTTTTGCATAGTAACCGCTTGCTTTTAACTCATCAAGCAAGATAACATCCGCTTCTCTAAGCAGCGTCAAATCCGCATCATTGACATCACCCATGATACGAATCGCAAGTCCTGGTCCAGGGAATGGATGGCGGTTTATCATAGACTCTGGAAGACCAAGTTCTAAACCGATTTTACGCACTTCATCTTTGAAAAGTTCACGCAACGGCTCGATGAGTTCAAAATCCATCCAATCAGGCAATCCGCCAACATTGTGATGTGACTTGATAACCTCTGATGGACCATTTACAGAGATAGACTCTATAACGTCAGGGTAAAGCGTGCCTTGTGCCAAAAACTTGATACCGTCATGTTTTTTAGCCTCTTTCTCAAACTCTTCTATAAACGTATGCCCGATAATTTTGCGCTTTTTCTCAGGGTCACTCACGCCTGCAAGTTTACTTAAAAAGTTTTCTCTAGCATCTACAACAACTAAAGGAACTTTAAGATTAATCTTGAAAACCTCTTCAACCTGCTCTCTCTCGCCTTTTCTAAGCAGTCCATTATCAACAAAAACAGGAATCAACTGCTCGCCGATAGCTTCATAAAGCATAGCAGCAACGACCGAACTATCGACTCCGCCGCTTAGTCCACAAAGAACTTTTCCGCTTCCTACTTTTTGGCGGATACTCTTAATCTGCTCTTTTAAGAAGTGTTCCATTTTCCATTTTTCTGTAACGCCGCAGATGGTTCTTGCAAAGTTGCGAAGCATCAAGTAACCCTCTTCAGAGTGCTGAACTTCTGGATGGTACTGCATCGCATAGATGCGTCTTTTCTCATCAGCGATAGCCGCATAAGGAGAGTTTGCAGATGTAGCAATCGGGGTAAATCCTTCAGGAAGGATATCTACCTTGTCACTATGGCTCATCCAAACG
>JAOTSA010000017.1 GCA_030247515.1 Sulfurimonas sp.
ATATAGAACTATTGAATTAAAAAGATTTTGTTGAAAAATAATTTCAAATAAAATATATCTACACAAATAAGGTATCTTGCTCATCTATCGCCAAACAGCGATAAGCCTTGAAGCTATTTTAAACTTATCTCACAACCCCTAAACTCAAAATCAAGCTCATTAGGCATAGTTTTATAGAGCAACGGGCTATCCAAATCTATATACTTTATGACATCTCTATAAGAAAATGCCAGATGCAGAGCCATATTTATGGAGTATGGACCCTCGAGCATAGAACCAAGCATACAAGGCACTTTTTGCGCTCTTGCATACTCCAAAATCTCTATCGCCTTGCTCACTCCGCCGCACTTCATAAACTTTATATTTATCATGTCGGCACTCTTTGAGACAACGACTTTTTTCACATCATCAAGAGTAAATGCCGCTTCATCGGCTAAAATAGGGATATGCGAAAGCTCAGTAATCTTTTTCAACCCGTCCAAATCAGAAGCGACAACGGGTTGCTCTATAAGCTCAATGGCTACATCAAACATATTGGCTATAAAAAACTCACTATCTTCCACACTCCACGCCTGATTGGCATCCACAAGTATCTTTGCACTTGGCAACTCTTTTGTGATAGCTCTTACAACACCCACCGCATGCAAAACATCGCTACCGACTTTTACTTTTAGTATCTCCATGCCATCATCAAACGCTTTTTTCGCATCATGAAGCATCACCGCACTCTCATTTAAACTAATAGTCACATCCGTTTGAAGCGGGGTTAAATCCGTTGCGCCAAAATAGTCGTAAAGCGGTTTCTTTGCCTCCAAAGAGAGCAGATGCACAAAAGCTATATCAAGCGCAGCCTTTGCACTTGAGCCGATTTTTGTAGCATGTAGCTTTTCAAGTGCCTCTTCTGCCTCAAGCCCCAAAAACAGCTCTTGAACAGTTCCGATAGAGTGTAAGATATCCTCTATCCCCTCCCCCGTAATCGCCTTTGTAGCAGGTGCTTCACCGATACCCACAAAACCACCCTCAGTCTCCACCAAAACCCTCACAAACTCCACATGAGTAGCAGTACGAAGAGCCGTTTTAAAGGGGGTTTTTAGCTCTATTTGTTTTACTTGGGTTTTTATGTTTGTTATTTTCATATTCTATCGCTAAACTCACTACTCGTCAAAACTTCAATATCTGGAGAGTAGAATTTTTTATCATTAGTGATAATGTAGTTACATTTTTGTTTTTTGGCACATATATATTGAAGATTGTCTTCAAGATCACTGTTTTGCATCTGTAGTGCCAAATCTATCATTTCGTTGGTAGCACCTATTACTTCAAACTGTTTGTTTACAAGACTTAAAAAAGCTTTTATATCTTTGACTTGCTTATTTGCTACATAATCAATATTTAAAATCGTAATATCCAAAATGGTCGCGCTAAAAAGCTTCTTCTCTATCGCATTGAAAATCAACAATGCTTTTTCAAACCCTTCTCTTCTTAGCAGCAAATCTAAAAAAATATTGGTATCAATAAAAATTTTCATTGAACAACTCTTTTGTATTTTTCATCATCTGTTTTATAGTCATTATCTAAAATACCGACGAACTGATTGAACGAACCATTACTTAGGCTCTCTTTTGTAGTAGATTGTTTTACTAATCTTTCATACTCTTCATAAGGCAAAATAACCGCTTTTTTTTGGTGTGCTTTTTTATCAATTATAAAAACTGTCTGAGATAAAAGTTTTGTAAATTGCGCTTGTGCCTGAGATATACCAAGTTCTAGCATATGAAACTCCTTTTAAATATATACATATTATTATAAATATACTTATTTGTAGATTAAAAATATATGTGCTTTTCATCTACTGTCCCGCACTTCAAGGGTAGTGTAAAATAATTTCTGTAAATTCGAAAATCAACTATATAACAAAGTAAAACTCTGATTCACTTTACTTTTGGCTAGCGCATCCGAATTAAAAGCCTATCAAAATATGATGGGTAGGCATCCCACGGGTTTGGCATTTTGTCATCTGTGACATAAACATAGGCGCATCTGTGTTTTTTTGCAAATGCCAAAGCCTCGTCTATGACCTCATCTGAAGAGGGGGAAGCGTGTATCAATGCTGCTTTTGCTCCGCTGTATGAGATGCTTTTTTGTGTCGGGAGTTTGCTGTAGTAGTTCTCAACCACAACCATGATATCTGCCAGTGCTACAAACTTGCCATCGATGTCACTTCCAGGGTTCATAATAACTTTTAGCCCCTTTGAGCGAATATAATCACTCAACTCTTTATAATACGCAAAAGTCCCATTATCATCTACCTCATCTATAAAAACACCCTCGATGCTGTAGTTACACCACATGTCAATATTTTCTTTAATTGTTTGTATATCTCTTTTACCATAACTTGAATAGACATATCCCACAGGCTCAATGTTATTTTGTGCAAGGACATCTATCCCATCCTCATAATTTGTAGCTATTTGAGTAAAATCGCCGTTGGCTTGATTGACTATAGCAACCATTTTCAATGAGAAGTTTGCCCTTTTTTGTGCTATAAGCGTCCCCCAGTTTTCTGGCTCTGAATAGAGAGGGATAAGCAGAGAGGGTTTTACACTCACCTCAACCGTACCAGACGAACCCCCGCCACGACATCCACTAAGAAACAAAAAAGTTATAAACGACACCAAAAATCCAATAATAAATTTTACCATTTGAGACACATCCTTACTTTAAAAAACTATTTTAACAAAAAAAATCTAATTACTATTGTTCTAAAAACTTCTTTAGTGCCATAGAGAGTTCATCATCGCTCAAATTTTCTTTATCTGTTTTAGAAAAAATAGATATTAATATGATTTTGTTTTCGAGTTGCTGATAAATGATGATTCTAAAACCACCACTTTTACCTGTTGGGATAGATGAGTTTTTGACTCTTTTTTTAAAAAGACTAAAACCCAAATGAACTCCAAAATCTTTTGAAGACCCTATCTCATTGATAGCTACTCTCAAATCTGACTTTAAAAGTTTAAATTTTTTTGATAGTGGTTTTGCCTCTTTTAAAAAGTTATCGCTGTACTCAATTATCAAGTTCATTCCAAAGTTTTTCTATGGGTTGAACTCTGCCTGATTTCACATCTTCAAGTCCCGCTTGAATAGATTTTATCATCTCATTGGCTTCTACAGCTTTCATCGCTTCTGCCATTTTTTCATACTCATCTTTGGAGATAAGTACTGCTTCGACCCTATTATTTTTTAAAATCGCCAATTTTTCTACCGCATGTTCTCTAATCTGCCCAAGATATGAGCCAAACTTTTTGGCAAAATCAGATGACGATATAAGTTCATTTGTCGCATAAGATACCACAATATACTCCTTGATATTTTCCGTAATATTTTACCCAACCATGGCTTATGTAAATATTTTAATTTTCATTCTGCCATCCAGACCAAAACACTCCCAACCGCCAAACCGCCAAAAGTCCCTATGATATAGCCCATGATTGCCATCAAAACTCCAACTCCGACAAGTGCTTTGTTGTAGGTTGCGGCGAGTATGGATGCGGATGCTACTCCGCCTATGTTTGCCAAAGAGGCGACGGCTATACTAAAAAGGTCTAGTTTAAAGAGCTTCGCACCCGCTACCATGATGAGTGCATGCACCACCAAGATACAAAATCCAGCAAAGACATAAATGCCCACGCCGCTGAAGTTTTCAAACAACGCTTTTGAGCCGATAAGAGCTATGAGCATGTAGAGCATGGTTGTTGAAACTTCGCTTGAGCCGTTGATGGTTTTTAGCCTTGTAAAAGAGCCTGCTACACCAAGAATGGTGGCTAAAATCACAGTTGTTGTCGTGTAATTTAAAATCTCTACTCCGCTTGAAGCCAAAAGATTTACCACAAAAGCAACAGCGATAGACAAAAGCACGATAAACCAGTATCTCTTTGCGCCGATAGTGCAGGCGCACCCTATCATGGAGAGTTTTGCCATCTGTTCATGCGAGGCGGTAAAGTTGTTAAAAGCGTGTGCGAAAGGGGTTAAAAAGAGCAAAAACATGACCCAAATCGTATAGTTCACGCTATCGACGATAAGCACATATCCAAAAGCCTCCTGACCCACGCCAAGAGCAGAGCCGACCGCCACCATGTTTGCCACACCACCCATCCAGCTCCCGCTCAAAGCCCCAAACGCAGAGGCGATTTTGGCATCAAAACCAAAAGCAAAAGAGACGACGATAAACCCCGCCACGATAGACAAAACTGCCAGAACATAGGCTAGAAGAAGATGTTTTCCAAGCTTGAAAAAGTCTCTCAAGTCAACCTGTAAAAGCATCAAAAAGAGCATGGCGGGGAGGAGATTTTTTTTCGTATTTTCATGAATGGCATCTATGGCGTCATTTTGTGCAAACACCCCAAATGACGCCATTGCCATGCTAAAGAGATATATCATAACTACCGCAGGGACAAATCGAAAGAGCTTTAGCTTGCTCTTCTGCTCGATGAGTGCAACAAAAGCCGCCAAAAAAGCCAAAGAGAAGAGATAAGCAAGTGGTGAGCTGATCATCTCTGCCCTTGCCCACATGGAGCAGATTTAAAACCGCTTACATTTGCTCTAAGTTCATCCATAAATCTTTGCGATGGGTCATCTTTGTGCGTTCTGTAGCCTTTGTCCCGCTCAAGCCAGAGTTCATGTCCATCAAAACATTTATACTCATAATGCCCTATAAGATACTCTATAGTTGGAAATCTTTTTTGAAGCTCACTGATAAGCGCAATATTTGCTTCCAGTTGTTCTTTTGTCAGATTGTCCACACCACCCTGTCCGCCGACATTTTCTATACCAATGGAGTTGTAGTTCAGCCCTATAACATGGCGTGCCATAGTGTCAAGCGGCATTAGCTGATGAACCGTCCCATCCCTTGCAACCAAAAAATGGGCAGAGACATTGACCGCTCCGCCATTGTTGATGTCGGGTCTGTTGCTTGAAATGGTTTGTGAAGCAAAACAGGAGAGCGAACCGCCAAAATCATCTATCGCTGTATGATGAACTACAACCATTTTTGGAACTATCTTTATATCATTTACATCTAAGCCGTAATGCTCTTTTATATATTTTTTTGTTAGTTCGTTTCTTGTTTCTCCAAATTCTATGGGAGTTTCTCTTATCTCCAGCGCAAAAAGAGGAGAGAAAAGCAAAGAAGCAAGAAGAATAAAGTTGTACATGAAAACCTTTTTAGATATTATAACAAAAAAAATAGGAACACATATTTGGCAAAAAAATACATAATTTTAGATACGGAAACAACGGGAACTAGCGAAGAGGACAGAGTTATACAGCTTGGTTACATAGTTTTGGGCGAGAAAAAAGTGGAGGTGCAAAATGAGTTTTTCAGCACATCAGTTCCCATCAGTTTTGGTGCGATGGAGACACACGGCATCACTCCAGATATGCTTGAGGGCAAGGGTGTATGCAAAGAGAGTGCGGCATTTCAAAGACTTTTGGAGCTAAACACAAACGAAAACTACCTCATCATCCACAACGCACCTTTTGATATAACAATGCTTGAGAAAGAGGGTTTTAAAACCCAAATGAGAGTTATAGATACACTAAGAGTTGCAAAACATCTTCTTCCAGATGAAGAGGCGCACAGACTTCAGTATTTTCGCTATAAAATGGAGCTTTACAAAGAGGAGCAAAAAGAGGCAGATGCGCTTGGCATAGTGGTAAAAGCACATGATGCCATCGGAGATGTTTTGGTCTTAAAACTCCTGCTAAGCCGCCTAAAAGAGTTGGTATCCACAAAATTTCCAAGCGAAAATCCAGTGGAGAAGATGGTTCAGCTCACAACAACTCCCATCCTCATAAACTCATTTAACTTTGGAAAGTACAAAGGAAAAACTCTAGCCGAGGTAGCACAAAGCGATGCGGCTTACCTAAGATGGATGCTTAGTTCTATGGAGAAACTTGACGAAGATTTGAAATACTCCATCAATAGAGTTTTAGGAAATTAATCCAAACAAAACAAACAACGCAAAAGCAACTCCGCCGCCTATAAGTGCGTATGGAAGTTGCGTCTGCACATGCTCTATAACCTCGCAGTCACTAGCCATAGCCGAGATGATGGTAGTATCTGAAATCGGCGAACAGTGATCTCCAAACACACCTCCAGAGATGACCGCCCCTATACAAAGTGCGATGTTTGCGTCCATAGCAACCGCCATAGGCATGGCAACTGGAATCATGATGCTAAAAGTTCCCCAGCTTGTCCCAGTTGAGAAAGAGATAATAGACCCTATGAGAAAGAGAACCGCCGCCAAAAAAACAACACTTAAATTTTGAGTAGCAAGTGATGCCAGATATTGTCCAGTTTGAAGTTTTGTCGTCATTTCGCCTATCGCAAAAGCAAAAAGGAGTATAAGAGCGATGGGCAAAAGCTTCCACGCCCCATCAAGTGCGGTTTTGCTCCAAAGAGAAAAGGACATATTTTTTGTACCGACAAAGTAAAAGAGCGTAAAGAGAAGCACTGCTAACATGGTATAAAAGATGGAACTTGAACCGCTCCCTTTGAGTATATCTCCACCGCCCGTTATATACAAAAAGAGAAAAACCAAAAGTACCATCAGCACTATAGGTAGTAGCATATAAAACATACTTGCACCGCCACTTGACATAGCGACACTTTTAGGTGTGAAGCTTGCATTTTTCATAGCACCGATATCTATGTTAAACCATACAAATAAAAAAGTAACCACCAACACCACAATGGAGTAGAAGTTATAAAAAATAGATTTAATTAAGATATCAATGGCATCTACATTTATAACTCCAAGAGATATTTGAGTAGATATAAGCCCAAGGAGAAGCGCACCCCAACCATTTAGGATGATAAGAGAGCTGATTGGTGCAGATGTCGAGTCACAAACAAAAGCCAGTTTCGCACTCGGGATTTTGTACTTTTGGCAAAAAGGCTTGCCAACCGCTCCTGCGACAAGTGAAGTAATAGAGGATTCGACAAAAATCACAACACCGATAAAGTAACTAAGCAACAAAGCCGCACGAGGCGACTTAACCATCCCCGCTTCATGCTGCATAAAATCAACAAAACCCTCAATCCCTCCAGATTTTTCAATCAACGCCATGATACTTCCGACAAGCACGGCAAAAGCTAAAGTTTTAAGTATCCAAGCTTCTAAGAGCAGTGAGAAAAAAAGGTTGAAAATTGCTTCGATTGAAGAGAAGAGAGCAAAATCATTAAGGATAAATGCACCGAGTGCTATGCCGCCAAAAAGTGAGAGTATGACATTCCTACTCACAAGTGCCAAAACGATGGCAAGAAGCGAGGGAAGAAGCGAGAGGGCAGAGAGTTCTATGTTAAAACTCTATAGAGAGCAAAATCAAACCAGCTCTGCCAAAAATCTCTTTATATGGCTCACACTCTTTCTCTTTTATCTCTTTAAATCCAAGTTTTTTATAGTAAAGCAGTGTTTCCAATGAGCCTATTTCAACAATGGTCTGGGCGATGCGATACCCTTTTAGTCTCGCATTTAAGAGGCTTTTTTGCATAAGTGCTTTTAAGATTCCAACATCCATAAAGCCCTCTAACTCCTCCATATAGTCAAAAACAAGCGTTCTGCTGTTGAGCGCAAAACCACAAATCTCCATGAGTCCAAAATACTCGCTCTCTTCGCCATTTACACCGATTTCGTTTAACGCACCCAAAAACGTCTCTCTTGTTATAAGTCGAGGCTCATAACTCGCAAGTGAGCCAACATTTTTTCCATCAATCTCTGCGATTAAAAAGTTGGTGTAGTGACAAGGAGATTTTGCAGTAGTGGCTGTTAATTTTTCTAAATTTTTTAAAATCTCTTCATCACTGGAAGTTTTGAAAATAATGTCATAAATACCTATTTTCTTATCAGCTCTAGTACTTTGTAAAATCATTTGTGCTAAAAACGATGCGTCAGCACTAGTCGCTTTTCTTATGTTAATGCCCATAAACCTTTTTCCGTATTCTCAAAATTAATCTGTTTCACATTTTAGTAATAGTAACATACTTTATGGTAAAAAGTTTCTTAATTATTCTATTTTGTCAAATCTTTATTTTTGCGAGAGAGCAGATGGTTTTGGTCATTGCCAGTGACTATAATGCCACCAAAGCAGAACTCTTTTGTTATGAGCAAAACAGGGAGGTTTTGGGTCCAATAGAGGTCAATCTTGGTAAAAATGGACTTGGCTTTGGAGTTGGGGATATTGCGCTTACGCAAGAAAAAGACGCTCCCATCAAACATGAAGGCGACAAAAAAGCACCAATTGGAGTTTTTACACTAGACTCTCTTTTTGGATATGAAACAAATACTTCACTCAAAATGCCCTATCTCCATGCGACAAAAGAGCTTATATGCGTTGATGATACGGAGTCAAAACTTTACAATCAAATTATAAAAAAACCCTATAATTTGCCAAAAAGTTTTGAAGAGATGAGAAGAGATGATGGGCAGTATGAACTTGGTATTACGGTTGGACACAACAAAGAGCAGCTTTACAAGAGAGGCTCTTGCATCTTTTTCCATGTTCAAATGGGAGATGATGCACCAACAGCAGGATGCACCTCAATGCAACTTGAAGATTTGCAAAAAATCGCCGCTTGGCTTGATGCAAACAAAAAGCCCATTCTCGTGCAAATCACAAAAGCGCAAAAAGAGGAAGCCTTAAAACTCTATCCGACATTAAAAGAAGAGAAGTAAAAACTACTCTTCCTCTTTGCTCATATAATCTTTTGCCGAAATTCCCATAAGCGAGAGACCTGTCTTAAGAGAGAGACCAACAAGCATAAGAAGTTTAAGAAGTTTCGCCTCATCCTCCCTGCCGATAATTCTGCAATCATAGTAGAACTTATGGAGTGATGCAGCGAGTGATTTTAGATACTCTGGGAGCTTTTGCACCTGTCTTGAAGCAAAAGCATCCTCAACGATTTCTGGCAAAAGAAGCGCATCAAACATCAAGATATCCGCCGCCTCATCAAGATTTTTCAGCGTTGCCGCCATAATCTCCTCTTCACTCAAATCACTCTTTGCAAGAAGTGTTTTGATACGTGCATGTGCGTACTGAATGTAAAAAATTGGGTTGGAACTATCTTGCTTTTTAAATTCAGCCAAGTCAAACTCTAATGCCGTATCGCTTTTTTTAGAAGCAAAGATAAATCTCAGAGCATCCGCACCAATCTCTTCCACGATGTCACTCATAAGGATAACATTGCCAGCACGCTTACTCATCTTATAAGGTTCGCCATCTTTTAGAAGACTTACCATTTGAGAAAGTTGCACTTCAAGTTTAGAGCCATCATAACCCAAAAACTCAACCGCCGCTTTGACACGAGGAATATATCCGTGATGGTCGGCTCCCCAGATGTTGATATAGTGGTCATAAGAGCGTTCAAACTTCTGGTTATGATAGACGATATCTCCCGCAAGATAGGTTGGGCGTCCATCTTCACGAACAACAACTCTATCGGCATCATCACCTTTTTGAGAAGATGCGATAAAGATTTTGTCATCTTTTTTGTAGATGCCCTCTCCCATCTTTGCCATAACCCTCTCCCAATCATCATAGAGAGAAGATTCATAAACAAAAGTGTCAAAAAAGATATTTGTATCTGCTAAATCTTTTTTGATAATCTCCATAACACCATCTTTTGCCCAGATAGCAAGCTCTTTTTGGCGAGACTCATCACTTAAAATCTCTATACCAAACTTCTTAACTGCCTCCTCGGCAAGCGGGGAGAGATACTCTCCTCTATAGTAACTCTGCGGGTACTCAACACTCTCTTTGAGTATATTTTCACACCCATAAAGCTGGATGGAAAGCCCTAGCAAATCTATCTGATTGCCCGCATCATTTACATAGTATTCAGCCGTTATATCATAGCCTAAGTGCTTTGCAAGTCTGTAAAGAGTATCTCCATAAACCGCACCTCTGGCATGTCCTATATGAAGCGGTCCTGTCGGGTTTGCACTTACAAACTCCAAAAGAATTTTCTCTTTTTTCTCCTGTTTTGCAAACTCATGAGGATTTTGCAATGCCCATGCCCCATACTCATTTAAAAAATCCTCACTAAGACGGAAATTGAGATACCCTTTAACGGAATTAACTTTCCCAAAAACGTTGCTATCTTCAAAAGAGGATGCAAGTTCATCGGCAATTTTCATAGGAGATTGTTTTAACTCTTTTGCTAAAGAGAAAGCTATTGGGGTAGCAAAGTGACCAAAAGAGCGGTCACGAGGCTTTTCTAAAACAACTTCACGACCGAACTTTTCACGCAAAAGCGCCGATACTCGTTGTTTCAAAGTTACGCTTGTGTTGTAGTTTTTGGAGTTTGAGCTGCCGCTACTGTTGTCTCTGTTGGTTCTACTTTTTTAGGAGCTTCACTCTGTGCAGTTTTTACTTCATCACCATTAACTTCATCACTCTTCATCTCTTTTTTAAAGTTTTTAATACCTTGGCCTAAACCTTTAGCTAAATCAGGTATTTTTTTCGCACCAAACATTAAAACGATAATTCCAAAAATTACCAACAACTCCATTCCGCTAGGCATACTCATATTCTATTCCTTGTTTAAAAATTAAGTTGGAAATTATAGCCAAATATGCTGTAACTTCTCTTATTTAGTGAATATCTTCCCAACCATGTACAAAATCATTTATCTCATTTGCGGGGATTTTTACTCTAGCTGCTTTGGCTATAACACGCAAAACCTCTGCAGCTTCTTGCAAGTTGTCATTGACAATAAGAAAATCATACTCACTTACTCTTTGCATTTCTCTCTTTGCCATCTCTATGCGGCGGTCTATTACCTCTTGAGAGTCTGTTTGACGGGCTTCAAGCCGTTTTTTCAGCTCTGAAAGTGTAGGAGGCGAGATAAATACTGAAGTGGTAATGTCTCCTAAACGATTGAGAATCGTTGCATTGCCCTGTACATCAATATCAAAAATAACAAGTTTGCCATCTTTGAGTGCCTCTTTAACAGGTCTGAGAGAAGTACCATAATAGTTTCCATGCACGACAGCGTACTCTAGGAAAAAATCCTGCTCAATATCTTTTTTAAACTCTTCAACATCAACAAAGTGGTAGTGAATGCCATCCTCTTCTCCAGCTCTGATTTGGCGTGTCGTTGTAGATACAGAAAAGTAACATGCCCCAATATCGCCAATTACCTCTTTAAGTAACGAACTCTTTCCAGCCCCGCTTGGACCTGAAAGTACTAAAATTGCTCCTGATTTATGGTTCACTACGCATCACCCAACGTTATATTTATATTGATTTTCATCCCCTTGAGTGAAGCAGCAACATCCTCGTCTGATAATACTTTGAGGAGTTTTTTAAGTGCCTCTACACCGTTGCCACCGCCGCTTAAGCTCTCTATCTTCTCCTCTTTGCCATTTACTTCGACTTCCTTGTCTTTTGTACATGGTACGGATGGAAGCTCTTCATCCACCTCTTCGCCAATAGCGAGTTTTAGATCTCTGCTCGTCAAAGAACCAATATTTAGAAGGATATCCTCATCTAGTTCTGTTTGCAAATCCTCATCGCTTAGAGAATTGACCGCTTCTTGTATCTGGGAAGCCAAATCTTCTTCGCTCAAACTCTCTTCCTCTGCATCGTTCATCTCATCCTCAAGAAGCTCTTCTTCAAGCTCAACCATCTCCTCAAGCGGCTCTGGCTTTTTTTTACTCTCCTCTTCTTCTTCAAAAGAGAAATCATCCTCAAACGAGGTGTCTTCTAATGTTTCCAGTTCATCCTCTGCGGTTTCCGCAATCTCTGCATCATCTCCAAAATTAAAATCTTCATCTTCTTTGATGTTTTCAAGGTCTAAAACAACCTCTTCTTTATCGTCATCAAGGTCAAAATCATCTGACTCTTCTAAAAGAGACTGTACCTCTTGAAGCTCGTCTCTATCTAAAACGCCCTCTTCCTTCATATCATCAGAAAAATCAAAATCAAGTAAATCTTCATCAAGCGTCTCAACAGTATCAAGCCCTTCTACCTCTTCAAGGCTATTAATGTCTTCTAATTCATCCAAAGCGTCATCCACATCAAAATCATTAAAAAAGTCATCATCATCAACAACATCATCATCATTTTGAGTAGCATCACTCTCGCCAGATTTTTGAGTAGCCGCTATTTTTGCTAAAGCTATCAATGTTTCAACCAAATCTGTAGGTAAAAAAGGCTTTTTAAGGATTTTAGTAAATCCGTCTTGCTCTTTGGCATCTTTAGAACAGATAAAGAGAGATGTACTAAAATCTATCTTGCTTCTAACCTCATCCATAGCATCCTCGCTATACAGAGCATCGTCTATAATGAAAAGATCATAATCTCCAAACTCAACGGCTTCAATATTCTCAGCTACATGCAACTCGTCTGAAGTCTTTTGTACACTCAAAGTTACTAGTTTACTGACTACTGGATTATTGTTTAAAAGTACTATTTTCATTCCATTTTCCTAAGAGGCTGTTTATACCATTATTGTATCAAAAAAAACGAACTGATGTTACGCACTTTTATAAAAAAACGTGCAACATCAGTTGTAACTATCGAAAAATTTATTTTTCGTAGCTTTAGGGAGTTGCAAGGGACATTTATGTGTAACATCAATTAAAAAGCATCTCTAAAAAGTTAAATGCTCCCAGCATCTGATTCTTCAAAATAAGCATAATTGCAGTAAGTGTTGCGATGAGAATAGTGAAAGAGACGGTAATTTTGATAGGAAATCCAATAACCAAAAGGTTAAACTGCGGCATTGTTTTCATAAGCATTCCAAATATCATATCAGAGAGCCAACCAAGCGCCGTAATAGGAAAGGCAATCATAAAACCGACTAAAAACATGTTGGACATTGCGTTCATTGTATAGGTGAAAAAATTCTTGCTCATAACAAACCCGCCAAGTGGAATATGTTGCAAAGAGCTATCAATAAAAAGCAACATCCAGTGGTGCATATCAATAGCAAAAAGAATCATGAGTGCTATCAAAGACAAAAACTGCGAGATAATCGGCATGGAGACGCCCGACTGCGGGTCAATCGCACTAGCTAATGAAAAACCCATCATAAAAGATATCTGCCCACCCGCAAAAGTGATAGCATTAAAAGCGATTTGCAAAACTACACCGATAGCAAGCCCAAGAAATAGCTCGCTTAAAATAGCTAAAACAAGATTCGGAAGAGTAATCGCCATCGTCAGTGGAGGCATAGAGGAATAAAAAACAATAGCAAAGAAAAATGCTAAAGCAGCCTTGATATTCATCGGGATACTATTATGCGAAAAGATGGGTACTGCCATAAACAGTGCGCCAAAACGAAAAAAAAGAAGAAGAAAGCCGACAATATACGTCTCAGTAAATATTTGCGACCATGTCATCTCTTTTTCGCTCTCTTTTGCATCAATGCACTTCTACAAGCTCTTTGTTGATAAGTTTGTAAACTTTACTACACTTATGTGCCAACACCTCATCATGTGTAACCAAAATCATTCCAGCACGATGCTCTTGCAGATACTCAAAAAAGATGTCCATTACCTCATTTGCAGTAGTTTTATCCAGATTTCCCGTTGGTTCATCCACAAAAAGAAGACGAGGTTTTTTGGTTAAAACTCTTGCAATGGAGACTCTTTGTTGCTGTCCACCCGAGAGTTCTGTCACCTTTTGGTGAACAGTACCATCAATATTTAATCTCTTAAGTAGTGTACTCTCAACCTCTTGATTTGAGAGGATAGCCGCAACTTCAAGATTTTCAAAAGAGGTAAAACCTTTAAAGAGATAGTGGGATTGAAAAACAAGTCCTATCTCATCTCGTTTTATCTCAGAGACCCTTTTTTTACTCATTGTTGCAACATCCTCGCCAAAGAGAGCAACACTCCCCTTGTCTGGTTTTAAAAGAGTTGAGAGGATATGAAGCAGTGTCGATTTGCCACTGCCGCTTACGCCGATAATGGCGATGGATTCACCTGCTTCTAAATCAAGCGATATATTAGAAAAAAGTTCATAATCAAAAGTGTGTGATAAGTTTTTTGCGGATAATAAATTCATGCGTGTATTATACCAAATACAATGAATGAAGAGGAGAAATTTTTTGTAGAAATAGAAAGTTTTGAATGGGTTAAGGAAAAATTCCTTAACTCATCTGCGCCGCAACTTCAGCAGCGAAGTCATCGACTTTTTTATCGATACCTTCACCTACTTCAAGGCGAACGAAATCAATAATCTCAGCTTTTCCGCCAGCCTCTTTTGCAGCTTCTTCAACTGCAGCAGCGACTGTTAGTTTGTCGTTGAGAACATAAGTTTGGTCTAGTAGTGCAAGCTCTTTGTCAAGAGTCGTGTTATCATCGATAAAACGAGCAAGTTGTCCTGGAACAATTTTATCCCAGATAGCCTCAGGTTTGCCTTGAGATTTAAGAACTTCTTTGATTTCAGCTTCAGCTTGCGCCAAAACTGCATCTGTTAGCTGTGCCATAGAGATGTACTGTGGTACATTTTTAAGAGGTTTCTTAAGTCTTGACAACTCTTCATTCTCTTTTTTGATAGTTTCAATTCTGCCAATTGTCTCAGACTCGACAAATGCCGCATCAAAATCTCTGTAAGAGAGGTTTTTTGGCTTCATAGCAGATGCGTGCATCGCTACATTTTTAAGCATTGGGCGGAGTGCATCAGCAGTTTTTTTGCTGTCACACTTTGCTGCAACGATAACTGCAATACGGTTGTTTGAGTGAACATAACCATTAATAGCTACAGTCTCATCATCAGCTTTGATAGTTTTAAAACGGCGAAGTTCAATCTTTTCGCCAATTTTTGCGACGCTCTCTGTGAAGTAAGCACCAAATGCAGATGCTTTTAGGCTCTCAACATCTGCAGGAGAAGTTTCATAAATCTCTTCTGTTGTTTTAAGTACCAAGTTTTGGAAGCCCTCATTTTTTGCAACGAAGTCTGTCTCAGAGTTAATCTCAACAACAGTTGCTTTAGAGAAATCATCTGCAATTTTAAGTCCAACAAGACCCTCAGCTGCAACACGGTCTGCTTTTTTAGCAGATTGTGCGATACCTCTCTCTTTTAACCAAGCTGTCGCTTTTTCCATGTCTCCATCACACTCAACAAGAGCTTTTTTACAATCCATCATCGGTGCATCAGTTGATGCACGTAGATCTTTTACCATTGCTGCTGTTATTTCTGCCATGATTACGCTTCCTCTGTTTCAAAATCTTCAGCACTAAGTTCATCAGTACTTACTTCTTCTTCTGCAGTTTCGTTTGCGATATCATCTCTTCCACCGCTTCTAAGTGCTTTACCCTCATTGATAGCTTCTGTCATTTCACGGCAGAAAAGCTGGATAGAACGGATAGCGTCATCATTTCCAGGGATTGGATATGTGATAAGGTCTGGGTCACAGTTTGTATCAAGTGGTGCAACAACTGGGATACCTAAACAACGAGCTTCCATAACTGCGATATGTTCTTTTACTGCATCCATAACGAAAAGCATATCAGGAAGTTTTTTCATGTTTTTGATACCGCCGAAATACTCTTCAAGCTTCTCTTTTTGACGTGTAAGCATAAGAGCCTCTTTTTTTGTCAAAAGGTTAATTTGCCCATTTTCTTGCATCTCTGTAATAACATCAAGTTTGCGGATAGACTTTTGAATGGTTGGGAAGTTTGTGAGCATACCACCTAACCATCTGTTGTCAACGTATGGCATACCACAAGCGATTGCAGCATCTCTTACAGAAGCACGAGCTTGTTTTTTTGTTCCAACAAAAAGAACAGTTTTTCCCTCAGCCGCTGCGTCAACAACGATTTGGTATGTGTTACGGAAATAACGAAGAGTTTTTTGTAAATCTATAATGTAGATATTTTTACGAACACCGAAGATGAATTTTTTCATTTTTGGGTTCCAACGACGTGTTTGGTGTCCGAAGTGTACACCACATTCTAAGAGGTCTTTCATAGTTACCATTTAAGGTCCTTTAAGGGCATTTTTCAGCCAGATTTTGTCAGTTAGCATTGGTAATATCGGGCAATTTTCGCCTAAAAAGGGAGTTGCACTGACTTTTGATACATACCTGTTGAATATTTCTTTGAGCATACGCCAAAAGAAAATCGGCGAATTTTACTCAAAAAAGCATTAAGGTTTGCTTTTTGGAGAAAAAGATATTAGAAATCAACCCAAGACTACTTGCCTTAAAGCACCTCTAGCTTCTCTTTTACGATTCTTGCATGTTCTTTTACTTTGACATTTTTCCAAATCGCTTTGATGATGCCATCGGGGTTGATGATGAGTGTTGAGCGGACGATGCCCATATACTCTTTGCCGTAATTTTTCTTTAAAGCCCATACGCCGTACTCTTGCATCATAGAAGTGCTTTCATCGCTCAAAAGAGTAATCATCAAATCTTTTTTCTCTATAAAACCTCTATGCGACTTGGTGCTATCGGCACTCACGCCTATAATGACGGCATTAAGAGTGCTAAAGTCTGGTGCTGCCTCGCTAAAGTCGCACGCCTCGGTCGTACATCCTGGTGTGTTATCTTTTGGATAGAAGTAGAGAACTATCCATTTGCCTCTAAGATCTCTTAAGCATATCTCTACATCGTCTTGGTTTGGAAGACAAAACTCTGGTGCTTTGCTCTCTAGTTGAATCATTTTTATACCTCTTTTGTAGTTTTTCTTCCGTTTATCATGCTTGAGATGATGCCGTGTTCTTCTCTAATGTCTGCTACCACGACCCCTGCTACGTGGAGCGGTATAAAGAACAAGAAGTAGTTGTAAACTAGCTCATGCGCCCCTTTTATGCTCTTTGTCATCGCCTCCGTAAGCTCAAGAGCCTCTTTAAGGTAGAGTGCAAAACCGCTGATAGTCATAAAGAGAAGCGTTGCGTAAAGGATGTAGTGCAGAGCTTTGACGCCCTTTTTATGGATGTCAAGTGTACTAAAAGGCTCTTTTTGGCTTTTGTCAAAAAAGAGAAGTGCGATTCTGTAAACAACCAAAAATGCAAGCGCATAACCCAAGATAAGATGCCACTCCCACATAGGGGCACGAATAGCTTTTGCAATAGCTACGGCGTCTTCTTTAAAGATGTCAACATTCATATCTGTCAGTTTTGTCATAATGATTTCAGAGTTGGTTCTGTAACTCAAAAACCCTTTTCTAAGAAGTACCGTTCCTACAAGTCCTAAGACAACTATGGCATTGAGCCAGTGCCAAATCCTAAAAGCTGCTGTGTATTTCATCTTAAACTCCTCATGTTTTTATAAATATACCATAATTATTTGTTTGACAACACATTTGTAACATCTAAAATCATCTCACGTGCAATGTCTTTTTGAGCATATACTTGAAGAGCTTTACTTTTTTTCTCCAAATTTTCCCCCAAGATAGAGAGCAAAAGTTCACTCAAATCGCCACTCTCTCTCTCACACCATCCAAGCTCATGCGCAACGATAAACTTTGCATTATAGTACTGATGGTCTGACGCCGCATAAGGAAACGGGATAAAAAGTGCGGGCAGAGCATTTGCACACAACTCCCAGAGTGTGCTTGCGCCAGAGCGGCTTACCGCCAAATCTGCTTTTGCCATAAGCAGAGGCATCTCTTTTGTAAAGGCATAAAGCTCTGCTTCTACTCCAAGCTCCCCGTAGGCTTTTTTAACCCTCTCAAAATCTCTCTCGCCCGCTTGATGGATGATGTGTATGCCTCGTTCTTGAAGCTCTTTTGCTACACATAATGCCAAATCGTTAATCGCTTTTGCACCTTGTGAACCACCCAAAAATATGATGGTTTTTATCTCGCTTCTCACTCTTGCAGTCTTAAAAAAAACATCTTTTACAGGGTAACCTTTGATGGAAGAAGCCGCATCATACGCTGAAATAAATCGCTTTGCAAATGGCTTTAAAATAGAGTTGAGTTTTCCCTCAACGGCATTTTGTTCATGGATAAAAAGAGGTATGCCACGGCTAAGTGATGCGAACGATGCAGGAGCTGCTGAAAATCCACCGACACTATATACCGCTTCAATATGGTGTCTCTTAAAAATGGTGCGTGAAGCCAAAAAAGCACGAAAAACAAGCCAAAGAGCCTTTAATTTGCCAAAACCTTTTTGATTCACAACGCCTGTCGTCTCTAAAAAATAGACATGGCTAAAAGTACTATGTTCCTCAAAATATTTTTTATCTTGTCCGCTTGTAGAACCTATGAAAATCGCTTCATGTCCCTCGTTTACCGCCGCCATAACAAGAGCTTCTGCTATCATAAGATGCCCGCCAGTTCCACCGCCCGTAATGCAAATCTTCATTCTGTTTAATCCATTTTTGTTTTTTTAGAAATCATGAGAACCATCCCAATTCCCATAGACGCCGCTAAAATCGTAGAGCCACCGTAACTCAAGAATGGAACAGAAATCCCTTTGATGGGTGTGATGCCGCTTATACCATAGGCATTTACTAAAAATGCAAATGCCAGAAGAAGACCCACGCCAAGGCTAAAGAGATAGTTTTTAGAATCCTGAACTCTGTTGGCGATTTTGAAAATCCTCTGAAGCATCATCATAAAAATAACAACCACAACAAGCACACCAAAAAATCCAAACTCTTCAGCAAGTCCCGCCAAAACAAAGTCTGTATGTACTTCACTCAAAAAACCGAGCTTAAACGTACCATTTGAAATCCCAGTACCAAAGAGACCCCCGTTGTGGATGGCATTTAGTGAGTGTCCTATCTGGTATGGTTCTACCTCTGTAGGAACACGTAGCTGTGATGCGATGGCTTCTGGAAAAATCTCCAAAATATTATTTTGCGCAAGCGCCCACCAAGATTTGATACGTAAAATCCTATGTTCTGCCGTAAAGATAAAAAAGAGGAAAAAGAGAACTGCCCCGCTTAGAAGTGTCAAGAAGAAGCGAAAACTGCTCCCTGCAAACATCAGCATGAAAAGAAGCGTAAGACCAAGCACAACTACCTGCCCCAAGTCATTTTGCCAAATCGCAATCACAAACATAGCACCGACGAAGACAACACCGTATGGAGCAAACCTGATATACTCTTCTCGTACACCCATGCCCCCATGATGCCCCAATTTTCTGGAAAAGCTCCACGCTAGAAAATAGACAAATCCTATCTTGAAAAACTCAACTGGTGCTATAGAAAAGCCAAAAAACTTAATCCACCGCTTTGCTCCTCCAACCGCCGAGACCAAAGATTCTGGCAAAAATGGCATAGCAATCATCAAAACAGTAGAGCCAATAAAGAGCGTAAAGCCCACGATGGAGAGGTGTTTTTCTGGGTCACCCTGAGCCAAAAGCCACATAACAAAGATACTGAGCATCCCAAACAGAGCTTGTCGTACTGCAAAATG
The DNA here is from genome assembly GCA_030247515.1 of Sulfurimonas sp. GTDB lineage: Bacteria > Campylobacterota > Campylobacteria > Campylobacterales > Sulfurimonadaceae > Sulfurimonas. Next base: position 19,383 of record JAOTSA010000017.1, read on the forward strand.
GAACTGATTGAGGTCAAAAAGAAGCGTAATATATGCGGCAAGAGAGTAAGTAAGAACTATACTAATCCCAATCAGTGCCGCAACATAGGCAAAAAGTTTTCTATCTGCCATTACTTTATCTTGTTGATTTTAAGCACAAACTCAACTTCCGCTTTGGAGATATGAAGCTCCTTAGAGATAGTCTCCAGTGTGACTCCCTGTTTATAGAGTGAGATGATTTTTTCATCATCATTGCCATGGATAGAAGCAGGAATGGATATCTGTTTCACACCACTCTCAAGCGATGAAAGTCTTGCCTCAACATGTCCTTCAATCATATGAATACTCTCTTCAAGTCGCTTAAGGCTTAAAGAGATGGGCTTTACCATATCATAAACCGTTCTCTCAATCTCTTGGTATAGGTCTTCATCGCTCATACGAGAGCTGTTTTTTTGGAGACTCTCTTGTGTCTCTGAGAGCTTTTTTTTGAGATAAAACATCTCTCTGTTAAGCTCTTCAGCAACCGTTGCAACTGCACGGATATTTTTGTTGTACTGCGCATCTTTAGTGAAAACATAATAGAGCAGATACAAAATCATCGCCGCCATCACAACAACAAGATACTCTATATTTATGGACTCTAAATTCATGATTTACTCTCTCGTGCTTCACGAATAAGCACTCTTTCTCTGGCAGTCAAATAAGCACTCCACTCTTTCTCATCACGTTCATGCATCTTAATGATTTGCGCCAATGAACCGTTAACTGCTCTAAAAAAGAGTGCTATATCACGTTTGGGATGTACAGGCATAGCAACTCTTCCATAGTACTCACCACCCTCTTCTAAAAGTTCCGCAGAGAGTTTAAAATGCTCAAACCCGATGGACTCAATCTCTGCTTCATACGCCAAAGAGACTCTCTTTGGCTCTTCATTTTTTAAAAACATCTCAAGAGCATCTATCTTTCTATGAAGTTCAATTATAAGATTTAGCAAAACAGGGTCAGTATCGGCGGTATCGCCTTTGGCACGTGCGAGTTTGAGCCAGTGGCTTATGGGGTCATCATCACTCTCACCAAGCCGATCAAACTCTCTTGCATAAAGCTCATCCTCAAAAGATAGCACACTAAAAACTATACTGATGGGGGCTTTTACTAAACGAATGTTCATGAGAAAACCTTATCCATAACGATTAAGATAAAAAAGAGTATGCCAAGGTAACCGTTGACAGTAAAAAAAGCACGGTCGATTTTTGTAAAATCTTTACGCACCAAATAGTGTTCATACGAGAGCATCACAGCACTCAAAACAACCGCCATATTGGCAAAGAAGCCAAGCTGCGCAACCCAAACAAAAAGCGTCCAAAAAAGGATGGTGAGCAGATGAAAAAGTGCAGAAAGCAGCAGTGTCGTATCTGCACCGTACTTTGAGGGGATGGAGTGCAGACCTTTTTCTTTGTCAAACTCCATATCCTGCAAGGAGTACAAAAGGTCAAAGCCAGCCACCCAAAACAAAACACCAAGACTAAGCAAAACCGACCAAACAGTTATCTCTGCACTCACTGCAACCACGCCAGCGATGGGAGCAAGCCCAAGAGAGACACCAAGAACAATATGCGCCAAAGAGGAGAAACGCTTGAAGTAGGAGTAGCTTCCAAGCACGAGCAAGATGGGAAAACTAAGAGCAAAAGCAAGCGGGTTGATAATGTAAGCAACTCCTATAAAAGCAAGCGCATTGACAAGAGTAAAAATCAAGATACTTGAAGCGTCAAGCCGCCCGTCAACATTTGGACGAGAGGAGGTGCGAGGGTTTTGTGCATCTATGTCTCTGTCTGCAAATCTGTTAAGACCCATGGCAAAATTTCTAGCACTCACAGCCGCCAAAGCACCTAAGAGCAAAAGTCCAAATCCAAACCACCCATCAGCCGCCACTATCATAGCTATAAAGATAAAAGGAAGCGAAAAAATGGAGTGTTCAAACATCACAAGTTCGTTGAAATCTCGAAGTTTATTGATATATCTCTGCAAAGTTTGCCCTAAAATTGTTTTTGCTTGATTTTACCCAAAGTTGATTTAAAGTTGCTATAATTTCGCCATGATTCAACTAGCCATTATCGGTCCGACCGCCTCAGGAAAAAGTGATTTAGCCATCAAAGTCGCTAAAAAAACCAATGCTTACATACTCTCTATAGACTCTCTTAGCATCTATAAAGAGATAGATATCGTCTCTGCAAAACCATCAAAAGAGGAGTTGCAAGAGGTTAAACATTTTGGTATAGATGTTTTATGCCCAAACGAATACTTTAGCGTTGATATCTTTATACAGCTTTACAAAGAGGTGATGCATAAGTGCCAAGATGACGCTAAAAACCTCATCATCGTTGGCGGAACTTCATTTTATCTAAAGATGCTTGTTGATGGACTCTCAAACATCCCGAAAATTGATGATGCAGTAAAAAAAAGAGTTGAAAAAAAGCTGCTTAATCTGCAAGAGAGTTATGATTTTTTATGCACACAAGACGGCGAATATATGAAAAACATAGCACCAAATGACAGATACAGGATAGAAAAAGCACTCCTTATTTATGAAGCTTCTTCTCTTACCCCGAGCGAGTGGTTTAGGCAAAATCCGCCAAAGCCCGTTATAGAAAATCTTCCTATTTATAACATTGATGTTGAGAGAGATGTTTTGCGAGAACGCATCAAAAAACGCACCCAGAAGATGTTTAAAAGTGGGCTGATAGATGAAGTGTGCCGCCTAGAACAGCGTTACACGAGACTGTCGCACTCCATGAACTCCATAGGGATAGTGGAAGTTTTAGAGTATCTTGATGGCAAAGTCACAAAAGATGAGATGTGTGAAAATATCTCCACCCACACTGCACAGCTCGCAAAACGACAGCAGACTTTTAACCGTACACAGTTTGAGAGTGTCATCCATGCACCGCTTGATACGCTAGAAGCGATGCTATTGCATAACTAAAATTGGTATAATACGATATGATTTTTTTAAAGCTCTTTTTTGCATCTCTCTTTTTCACTACTTTAGTTTTTGCCGATGGGAAGTTTTATACTCTCTCCATGTGTTTGACAAAAGACCATGACGGTGCATCCTACTTTTTAAACCGATATCTTGATGAACCCGAAGCGGATATATTTATAGTCAAGCTTGAAGATGGACGCTACATCACGACATATGGCTCTTTTAACTCAAGGGAGAGAGCGGCAGAGTTTATGGCAAAACTCCCAGAGAGATTAAAACAACACAAACCTTTTATCAAAGAGTTTGACTACAATCTAGCTTCTGACAATAGTAAAAATATAGAAAAATATATATTTCAAAAAGAGAATTTCAACTATTCTATCTCTGTTTGCTCCTCCAAAGAGTATAAAAATGCCATTGGATGCGTCAAAGAGTATATCCCAGATCAAAAGAGCGAGGTTTACATCATCAAAGACGATGATGGGCTTTACAAAACACTTTATGGCGCATTTAGGACACAAAAAGAGGCTGATGAGTTTATGGTTGGACTCCACCAAATAACAAAATCCCAAGGTCCTTTTGTAAAAAAGCTCTCATATAGCCTCAAAGATACACGAAACTACTCAGAGAGGGTTCTTAAAAAAGAATCAAACCAAAAAAAAGCCATAGATGTAGATCAATTTATCAAATTTGACAAAATTATCGTAAGTGTCGATTCCAAAACACATAAGATGTCGCTCCAAGGTGTTTTAGACGGTAAAACAGTAGAACTTAAAGAGTATAAAGTCTCTACAGCGAAAAAAGAGACCCAAAAACCTTTAGGCGAAGGTGGTGTAACCTCTATATCTCTGCACCCCCATTGGTATCCAACTCAAGATACCATACAACATTTCAAAAAGACAAAAAACATCAACTTACCGCCAGTTGTACCTTACGGACATCCATACAACTACATGGGAGAAGCAAAGATAAATCTGACACATGAAGTAGATGGCAAAAATGTATATAGGATTCATGGCACAGTCAATGAATCCACCATCGGCAGAAGCGAATCAGGCGGATGTATAAGAATGAAAAACGCCGAAGTACTAGAACTAGCCACTATGCTTCAAAAGTACTCTGATAAGAAAAGTATAAAAAATATCAGAGTAATTTTGAACTGATAGGGCTTCTACATCATCTCTGGAGTTTTGTTTTGTATTGCCCCGTGCTTAGTGGCTTTCATTGAAAAACATTGCAAAATGCAATATTCTTGCTATTTTTTCTCTAACTCTTGCATATATCCCACGGCGGTGCCGCCTTTTAGGTAGTCGGTTACTTTTAAAAGTCCGTCATTTAGGTACTTTGCATTGTACCCTTTCATGGTTAGGTACACTCTTGCCATATTTGACCTGTCGTTATGCGGGCAAGCGGTGATGATAAGTTTGTCTTTTGGAAGTTCAGCAAGGCGGTTTGGCAACTCGTTTAGAGGGATATTTTTTGCAAAGGGCATATTCCACGCTTTAAACTCTTCTGCAAATCTCACATCTATCAAAACTGCTTCGCCGCTTTTTATAAGTTCGAGCATATCGGTAGACTTGATTTTCATATCTGCAGTCTCTTGAACATTAAAGCTCTTTAGATACGCATCAAAATCTTTTGGCTTCAGATCACCGCCAAAAGCTAAAACCGCTAAAGATAAGATTATTGTTAATTTTTTCATATTTACCCTCTTTTCAATGTTGTAAAGCTTTTGATTTGGCAAGTGCCGCTTCTATCTCTTCTTTTGCTACCTCGCCGCTGAGTTCAAGCAGCACTTCGCCGTCGTCTCCGCTTACTTGCATATCTTTTATCTTCTTTTTTGTGTCGTCGCTCATACATTCACATGTGCCTGTTTTGCAGTTTTGCACCATTTTAACAATACTCTCTTTTTTAACCGCTCCACTAAATTTTATATTTACTCCGCCGCTTGTTTTTGAGACCTCTTTTTTGATGCCAAAAAGTGCCTCTTTTACCTTTGGAAGCAAAACTTCCTCTATCTCTTTGTAAGTCGCCTCAAATGCTTCATAGCCCTTGCCGTCTGGGTCTTCAAAGCCTATATGTATCTTTGGAGTGGGGCGAGGAAACATAGGGCATGTCTCGTTTGCATGGTCGCAAACCGTTACTACCAAATCAAACTCTTCATCTATCACGGTATCTAGCGTTTTTGAGTGGTACGCATCTCTCCAGATACCTTTTTCCTCTAAGAGTTTTTTAGCATTTGGATTTACTCTCCCGCTGGCTTTTACACCGCTGCTCTTTGCCTCTACACCCTCTAACTTGGCATTTATCAAAGCCTCTGCGATAATGCTTCTGCAACTGTTTCCCGTACATAAAACTAAAACTTTTTTCATAAAATCGCCCCTAATGAGATTAAAACTACCAGTAAAATCGGCGGCGTAACAAGCAGTCCAAATTTGCTATACTCCCAAAAGCCTATCTTTACACCTTTTTGTGCAAGTACATGAAGCCAAAGCAGAGTTGCCAGTGAGCCAAAAGGCGTCATTTTCGGTCCTAAGTTACACCCGATAATGTTTGCGTACGCCAAAGCTTGATTTGGTATATCAACCAGAGCTATATCCATAATCATAACGGTTGGCATATTGTTCATAACGGCACTTAGTATTGCACTTATAAATCCCGTCACTACGATTGCCACCATATCGCCTTGCGTTGCCAAATCTTTTAAAACAGAAGCCAGATAGTCGGTCAGTCCTGCATTTTTAAGCCCGTAAACCACGATGTAAAGCCCGATGCTAAACCAGACAACCTGCCACGGAGCATTCTTGATGGTCAGTCCTGCACGAGCCGCTTTCATGTAAGAGGCAAGAGCCAAAAAGAGAAGCCCTCCGCCAAGCGCAAAGAGCGAAATCGGCAGATGATACGCATCGCCTATAAAGTAAGCGACGAGTAAAAGAGCCAAAAAGAGCCACGACATATAAAAAAGCGGCTTGCTTTTAAGGACTTCATCGGGATTTTTAAGCAGAGCGACATCTATGGTTTTTGGTATATCATTTTTCAGGACAAGCCATAGAACTCCTATGGAGACGATAACGCTTACAACAAACGGCACAAACATTACGCTCAAATACTCCACAAATCCTATGCTAAAATAGTTAGCCGTTACTATGTTTGTAAGGTTTGAGAAGACAAACGGAAGTGATGCGGAGTCGCTTATAAATCCACCCGCTAACAAAAATGCAAGAATGGTTTTTGCGTTAAGTTTTAGCAGTCTCATCTTTGCCAAAAGTATGGGTGTGAGGATTAGTGCCGCACCGTCATTTGCAAAAAGAGCGGAGACAAAAGCACCCAAAAGCAGAGCATAGACAAACATGAGATGTCCATTGCCACGGCTAAGTTTTGCCATCTTTATGGCACACCACTCAAAAAAACCTATCTCATCCAAGACCATCGACATAATTATGATGCCGATAAACGCCAGCGTTGCATCCCAAACAATGTTACTCACAATAAGCACATCGCCAAAACTTACCGTTCCAAAAGCCAAAGAAACAAATGCGCCGATAATCGCCGTTGTACCGATTTTAAGCCCTTTTGGCTGCCAGATAACAAAGAGAAGCGTTGTTAAAAAAATCAGACTTGAAGCTATCATAAAGCACACCCTTTTTTTAGTTTCGGAATTTCTATATCAAGCGAATCAAGCTCTTTAAGCACGGCTAACCTAAACTCATCAAGGGGCGAGCGGATGGAGTAGTACGCCCAAGTTCCTCTTCGCTCAACCTTCAAAAAACCGCCATCTTTTAGGATTTTTAGGTGTCTTGATATGCGTGATTGGATCATATCAAATGAGTTCTCTATATCGCACACGCAAACCTCGCCGTTTTGGTTTATAAACTTTAGTATCTTAACTCTCGTCTCGTCGTAAATTGAGCCGACAGTTTGTAAAAATAGTTCCATATGTCTCCTTGAAATTTTCAAATTATAAAATTATAGCTAAATATCAAGATATATTGATATAAAT
>JAOTSA010000018.1 GCA_030247515.1 Sulfurimonas sp.
CTGATTTGACAACTTGAGTTTTTCTATAAAATATTTCTCTAAAAAACGACCGCTGTACGTTGTATAGTCTCGATTTACTATATCTTTTACATACTCATAATTTTCTATTTCGACGGCACTTTTATATTTGTATATAAATCTAAACCAAAAGTTAAAAAAGTTATCTATTATCTCGTACCGCAGTGTTCTAGCTCCCTCTTTTGCAAAGATTGGTTTGACTTTTTTAATGATTGTATATTCACTCTCCAGTCTATCAAGATAACCGCCTACATTCTTCCCTAAAATACCCTCAATCTCTACTCTTGCAGTCTTTGAAGATGCTATGAGCGAAAGAATTGAAAAGTAAGTGGTATATTCTTTTCCAAACTCTTCAATGAGCAGGTTTTTTCCCTCTTCGAGCAAAAGTGAATGCTCATCAAAAATCAACTCAAGCTGCGTTTGTAAGGTAAAAGCTTTTTTATCAACAAATATCTCAACATACTTAGCTACGCCACCAGTTAGTATATAAAATGACAATAAGTCATCATTTGTAAACTCTGGATAGTTCTCTTGCAGAATCTCTTTTATCGTTTTAACCGTGAAAGGTTTGAGGTGAATCTTATTGTTCGCACGACCAAAGAGAGGTTCGTTTTTATCCTCAAATATTTTCTTCATAAGCGAGTAGATAGAACCGCTCAAAACTAAATTCATTTTAGAGGTATCTTTGTAGTTATCCCAGATATTTTGCATGTCTGAATAGATGCTGTCATTTATCTGTAAAAACTCTTGGAACTCATCTATTACCAGTGTAAACGCTTTTTTGGTTGCTAAATCCATGAGATATTCAAAAAGCTCTTTAAACTTTGTTATCTGACCAAATACTTTCACATCTAAAGTGTTTTGAATGATAGATATAAACTCTTCACAAAGCAGAGCTTCATTTTTCTTTGATACAAAAAGATATATTTTCTCTTTATACGCTTCTTGAATCAGCTTCGTTTTTCCGATTCTTCTTCGTCCGACTATAACTGTCATCTTTGAAGATTCTTTTGAAGATACTTCTATCTCTTTTAAGTTTTCAAGCTCTTTTTCTCTGTTATAAAAATTCACCACATCTCACTTTATAGTAATTTATATTACCGTAATGTATTTTACTCTAATTATGCTTAATGATTTTATATATTTTTTGTATTTGAGAATGTCTTAAATATAATTGATTCACTGAATTATTTTCATTTTGAATCTTCAATTGTCTTACTTGAAACAAAATACCAATAGTAAAAACAGCAGTTAATAAACTAGCAAAAGCACTTACTCCGCTAGATGTAATCTCAAAAACACATAATAGACCTCTTTCATAACCTAAAAACTAGATTCCAAGTGACCAAAGGAAATACCCTTGTGGTACATGCTTGAAATGACGAGATTTGTAAGCTTCCGTCATCCTGAACTTGATTATCGTATTTATACCAAACTCAACTAACAAGATTATCCATCTCTTTCTCTCTCTTCTCTATCTCATGAGGCACGACGAAGAAGTGCATAAGTGTGTATAGGCGTCTTTTATCGTGGCTTTGAAGGATTTTTTCTATTTTGATGGGGGTTTTATTTTGGTACTCCAAAAACATATTGCCATCTTTTATAACGATGCTAAAAACATCTAAAGTAGCAAAGCGTACCTCACACCCCTCTTCAAATGCCTTGCGCAGCATCTTTGCTCTGTAAGCTGCTATGGCAAAAGAGAGAAGATAGACGGTTTTATACTTAGCCTCTTTGTTGCTGTCTATCTCTATGCGGTAGGGCTTCTCTAATCTGGCAAATGTAACCGTAAAAAGAAGTGAAGTCCCCTGATAAACGCTGTTTGTATAGTGAAGCGTCTCTTGGTGGTAGTGCGAGGTTATGTCGCTAAAGAGATATTTTATGCCATCGTCATAGAAAAATCCATCGCTGTTTTCATGGATAATGGCTCGTTTTTTAAGAGTATCTCTGCCTATAAACATGCATCAATTCTCAAAAAACTTTTCTATCTCTTCAAAATGTCTCTCTATGCCCTCAAAACCGTGGTTGCCGCCCTCTTCTACGACCATTTTGCATCCCTCAAGTTTTATCAGTGCGTCCTGTGGGTTTAAAAGCTCATCGCCTTTTTGCAGCAAAAGAAAGAGTTTTTCTCTCTGAAGCTCTTTTGTCTCATAGTTTTTAAGTGTCTCAAGATGGGTTTCGCACCACTTATAGCAGCTCTCATCATAAAAATTTGGAGCGTACCCCACCGCTCTTTGCAGAGTACTCCATGGTGTGATGGATGGGTTGATAACCACCGCTTTTTTCACACACTTTTTTTGAGAAAGATAGAGCGTATAAAATCCTCCTAGTGATGCACCGATAAGAAAAATATCCTCTTTATAAGAGTCGATAAGCTCATCAAGCGTCTTGATGGCAAGTTCTGGGTTGTAAGAGAGCGTGGGAGCGATAAATCCTACACCTTTAGCTCTAAAATGCTCCCTAAAAGCTCGTGCCTTATTGCCCTCGCCGCTTCCGCCAAAACCGTGTATGTAGATTATCATTTTGCTCGCTCCTTTAAATTTTCAAACATCTCATCTATAAGCTTTTGCGAGATTCTGTATCCGTTTTCTTTGGCATGCTGCAAAAACTCTTCTGCTTGTTCTTGCGATAAAAAACCTTTTTTTATGTTGAGATAGAGAACACCCAAAAGCCCTATAATTTTCAATCCCATATTTTGGGCTATTTTTCGCCCTTTTTTCTCATCGATGATAAGAGGAAGATTTTTCTCTTTTGCCAGAGCAATCGCCTCACTCTCTCCAAGGTCAAGAAGTTGGCAAAGAGTCTCAAACGCCTCATCTTTTACACCATCAACCACTTTAAAGCTTGCAGATAAAAGAGGTGACTTTTTATGGCTTATCTCCTCAAATACTGCCTTTGGCAGGAGAATTTCATCAAAAAGATTTGTAAGATATGTGAGTTTATGAAGGTCTGAGAGTATGATAAGCGTTGTGCTGTCTGAGACGATAATCATATAAAACTATCCAGACTCTTCATATCGTCGTTAAAATCGTAGTCAATAACATCTATCCCCATGAGAGAGAGCATCTTCATTGCTTTTTCTTTTGACACATCAAGACTAGCGGCAAGTTGCCCCAAAGAGAGATTGCCGCTTTTATAACCATCTAACAAAAGGGATGTTTTAAGTCCATGAGAGAGGATAACATCATCAAAAGAGACCGCCACACCTATGGGCGTACTTCTTTTGGTTATCATCGCATACTCATGCGCTTCTAAGGCTTTTGTGAGAATGGCAGGGTTTGTTTGAAGCTCTTTGATACCTACTGTTTGCATTTTCTGCTCCTTATACTTACGAAAGATAGTATTTTAGCATACTTTCTTTCCCGCATCATAATACAAATCTTCCATATCAATAAAATAGTTTAAAAGTATAAGTTTGTTTTTTGCCTCTTTGCTCTCAAATATCTCGTTATCTTGCGGTTTGTAGGTAGCCAATGTGTGGTTTACCAGCTCTTTTAGCTCCATAATTTTCCCAAAACTAAGCACCTCATAAAACCTTGGAAGTTCTTCAAAAAAGCTCAAAAAAGCGTTGGCATTTTCAACATTCACCTTTTTTAGTGCTACGCTCTTCATCATCTCCACCATGGCGTATTCGCAAGCTGTGCGGTTTACTGGGTACCACTCAAAGAGCGTTTCAACTACATAGATGAGATTTGAGAGATAGTTGTCCTCATTTTCATCACAAATCCCCGCAAACATAAGTGTTAGAAAGTTGATAAGTTTTTTGTCGGTTTTGAGTGCTTTGCTCTGGCTAACTGAGATTTCCGCACTGCCCACCAACTCATACTCCACCATTTTGCCAGTGAACCAGTTGAGCGAACTATCTCTGTTTTCTGTAATGGCGACAAGCCTATTTAACGTGGCAACAAGAAGTCCAAAGCGTTGGCAGAGGTGTACAAAAAAGGCTTTATGCTCTTCGTTGTTCTCATCATAAAACCCTTGAAAGTGGTCAAGTACCTGCTCAAAATGGTTTGGAATATACTTCATCTCATCCCACATTATTTTTGAGAGATGCCCCTCGTACATCCGAAATGTCTCATTTTCAAAGTCGAAATAATCAGCTCTTGCGTACTCCATAAAATCGGTTATCCTATGGTAAATATTTTTCGCAAAGCTTATCATCAGCGGCATTTCCAAAGTCGCTCTTGCTCTTTGCTCATCTGTCATTTGGCTCATGTCTATGCCCGCCATCGCACCCTCAAACTGCTCTTTTGCGGACATCTGGGCACCCTCGGCAAGTTTGACAACTCTGTCATTATAGTCATAAAACCTCTCAAGCTCTTTTTTGCTCAAAGTTGCCAAGTATGTAAACAAAAGCCCGTTGTCACTGCTAGAAATCAGTTCGTTAAACTCATCGCTCGTGAGTTTGAGTATCTCATCCACACTGTTTTTTGAAACATCAACTCCACTAAATTGGGCGTTTTTTATTCTAAGCCAGTTTGGCACAGTGCGTGTGTCATCTGGCAAATTTCCTCTTTTAAAAAGGTCTGTAAATTTTTTAAACATCACTCTCTCCTTTGTACACTCACAACCTCTTGCGTCTGGATGCAAAAAGCACTTAACGTACCATAACCCTCTTTTTTGACATAGCATCCCGTGTCTATGTTGGCGTAATTTTCTTGAATCTCCACGCATTCAAGGGTATCGCTCTGTTTGAGAAGGTTGTACGACTTGAGCGTGGCGATACCGCCGTGAACATCGCCGATAACATAGTGTTGCATCAGTAGGTAACCTTATCCTCTTTTGCGCTCCACGCTTCAAATGGCTTTAGACACTCTATTCCGTCGATATTTTTAAACTCCAAAAACTCTTTTTCATAAAACTCTTTGTCTCTAAAAGCAATTTTTGGATTGACTCAACTTCTATAACTAGTCTATAATAGTGCTAGATTTATATTAAAAAGGGCAAACATGAGACATAGAACTAAAACACACCTCTTAAGCAAAGAGCAAATAGAAGAGCTGTTTTTGAGAGCTGAAGTTGGACGGCTTGGGACTTTTTCTAAAGATGGTTTTCCATATATATTGCCTATGCATTTTGTATATTTTGAAGATAAAATATATATGCATGGCTTGCCAAAGGGTAAAAAAATTGACAATATTGCCTTTAACCCGAATGTCTGTTTTGAGATAGATGAAATGTTCTCTTTGTTGCATGAGGGTGTTGAAAACCCTTGTGATGTAAACACGGCATTCAATAGCATTATCGCTAACGGTACGGCTTCAATCGTTACTGATTTTGATGAGAAAAAAATCGCTTTATCTAAAATCATAGAAAAATTTACACCTCATTTGGCAGATAAAGAGATGCCTCTTAAGATGATAAATACAACCGCTGTTATAAGAGTGGATATTTTGACATGTGTCGGAAGGTATTATAAATAAAAAAAGGATTTCTCCTTTTAAAGTACGCTAAATTGCTCTATTTTTCTTTGTTTAAAGACTCATAAGCAATCAGTATCTTTTTACGCTCAATTCCCCATCTATAACCGCTCATGGCTCCGCTTTTAGCTATAACTCTGTGGCATGGGATAAGGTATCCTATGTGGTTTCTTCCGATGGCACTTGCTACTGCTCTGGTTGCTTTTGGTTTATCTAGGAAGTTTGCTATATCTTGGTAGGTTGCGACTATCCCGTTTGGCAGATTTAAAAGAGCTTTCCAGACATTTATCTGAAGATTTGTTCCCTTTACAAATAGAGAGTATTTTTTATTTTTTATGAAGATATTTTCTAAGTACTCATTTGCGGCTTTTTCATCGAAACAGAGATTTGCATTTTCCCAAAGTTCTTTAAATCTGTTGAAAATCTCATTTTTATTATTATCAATAAAACCCAAATAACAGATGCCTTTGTCCGTAAATCCTATCAAAGCCTCTCCAAAAGGAGTTTCTCCAAATCCGTAGGTTATTAAAACATCTCTGCCCTTTTCTCTCCACTCCTTTGGAGTTACCCCGATTAGGTTTACAAAAAGTTCATGCAGTCTGCTTGAGCTTGAGAGCCCCATGTCCAAACTGCTCTCAAGTATGGATTTGGACTCTTTTATATGCTCTTTTGCATAGTTTAGTGTCACGCTGTGTAAAAACTGCATAGGAGTAACGCCTACATACTCTTTAAACACTCTTATGAAGTGGTATTTGCTCATGCCGATATTTTTAGCGACCTCATCAATTGAAGGGTGCTCTTTGAAATTTTCATCAATATATTTGATTGCTTTTTCTATCTGTATATAGTTGCTATTAAAAGTATGCATCGTCTCTCCAAACTCTCAAAAAAACCTTAGTAAGTCGATTGATTGTAAATCACAAAATTCCCAGCTAACTCTTCTAGCTCTTTGTTTATTTTAGCATGGAGAACTTTATCTTCAATATTATCTAAAACATCGCAGATTTTATTTGCGATAAACTCAAACTCTTTTTCTTTCATACCTCTTGCCGTTAATGCAGGGCTTCCTATTCTGATACCCGAGGTTATAAACGGAGTTCTCTTCTCTCCTGGAACTGTGTTTTTATTTACAGTTATTCCCGCATCTGCTAAAGCTGTATCTGCATCTTTACCAGAGAAAGGTTTGTCTAAAAATGAGACCAAAACAAGATGATTATCCGTTCCACCCGAGACAAGTTCAAATCCTCTCTCAAGCAGTACTCTCTCGAGCACTTTAGCATTTGCCTTTACCTGTTTTGCGTACTCTCTCCATGATGAATCTAGCACCTCCTTAAATGCAACTGCCTTTGCAGCTATAGCGTGGACAAGCGGTCCGCCTTGAGTTCCGGGGAAAATAGCTGAGTTGATTTTTTTAGCAATCTCCTCATCATTTGTCATAATCACGCCACCTCTTGGACCTCTTAGAGTTTTATGTGTGGTAGTTGTTACAACATCTGCATAAGGAAATGGACTCATATGCTCCTTAGCAGCAACAAGACCTGCAACATGAGCAATATCGGCAAATAAAATAGCACCGACCTCGTCGGCTATCTCTTTAAATTTCTTAAAATCTATCTCTCTTGCGTATGCGCTAGCACCGCAAACTATGATTTTTGGTTGAGTTATTTTTGCAATTTCTAAAACTTTATCATAATTGATTCTTCCATCAAGCTCTACGCCATAATAAAATGCAGAGTAGTTTTTACCCGAAAAAGATGGTTTGCTTCCATGAGTTAAATGTCCACCATCAGAGAGATTCATACCTAAAATTCTATCTCCTGCTTGAAGGAGTGCCGCATAAACAGCAGCATTTGCTTGACTTCCTGAGTGAGGCTGAACATTGGCATAAGCACAGCCAAAGATTTTACAAACCCTATCAATCGCCAACTGCTCAACAGCGTCAGCTTCCTCACAACCGCTATAGTATCTTTTATATGGATACCCTTCCGCATATTTGTTAGTAAAAACACTTCCCATAGCCTGCATAACAGCTGGGCTTGTAAAGTTCTCACTAGCAATCATCTCTAAGTGATTGGTTTGTCTCTTTAGCTCTTTTTCAATGATTGAAAAAACTTCACTGTCTGCAACTTTCAAGCTTGCGTTTGATATAAAACTCATCCTTTTTCTCCAATCTTTTATTTTTAAAAGAATAACCGAATCAAAAAGATTTAACAATCCAAAAATTGCTATCTTTGGCTTATCTTTAACAAAAGCTTTTTAAAAATGGGGAGTTGATTATGAGTATTGCAAAACTTTTATTGCGCTCTTAGTAGAGGATTTTATCCTCTTTTGCACTCCACGCTTCAAAAGGTTTTAGGCACTCTGCTCTCTCTATCTGCTTGAACTCCAAAAACTCTTTTTCGTAAAAATCTTTGTCTCTAAAGCCGATGGCGTCGGCATCTTGGCTTGAGGCACCATAAAAAACGGTTTTGATATTTGCCCATTTTATAGCACCCAGACACATGGGGCATGGCATGCATGTTGTATAGATTTCACATCCGCTTAAGTCAAATGTGCCCAGTTTTTTAGAGGCTTTTTTTATCGCATTTATCTCTGCATGTGCTGTGGGGTCATTGTTTTTAAGAACCTGATTGTGCGCTTTTGCGATGATTTTGCCGCTCTTTACCACAACCGCTCCAAAAGGTCCGCCGTGGTTGTGTTTTACACCGCAAAACGCCTCTTGTATCGCCCCAAACATAAAAGAGTTCATGACAACAAGATACTCTCTATAAGTCCAACATAGCCATCATTTGCGCCGATGTAATCCAAAACAGTTATCTCTACATCGTACTTACGAGCGCACATCTCACGCAAAACAGGGACATCCTCTCTGACATGTTTACCAGGGGCTAAGAAGAGAGGAAGCACTTTTATGGAGCTTACACCACTCTCTTTGAGCAGGCGCACAGCACTCTCAAAGTCTGGTTCGGCAAGTTCTAAAAACGCCAACTCTACATGTTTTATCTTGCCTCTTAGATTCTTTAAAACCTCAAAACTCGCCTCGTTGGAAGCTTTTACTTTACTTCCATGAGAGAGCAGTATGTATCCGTTCATCTGCTTTGCCTTTGTTTATATATTTGCAGAGACGCTGTTGCGCCCGTTTGCCTTTGCGTGGTAGAGCAAATCATCTGCTTCTTTATAGAGCGCATCACAACTGCTTATCTCTCTTGCTCTTTTTGTAACTATTCCCAGAGAGACGGTAACAAATGGCGCAACACTGCTTTTTGCATGCTTTATTTTAAGCGCACCAACACCTTTTTGAATCTTATGTGCCAGTTTAAGTGTGCCTATCGCTTCTTCTGGCTTTAAGAGTACCCCAAACTCCTCTCCGCCAAGCCTAAAAGCATAGTCACTAGGTCGTTTGAGCGACTCCGCAATGCTATGCGCAACTTCTCTTAGCACCTTATCGCCTTCTTGATGCCCGTATGTGTCGTTGTACTCTTTAAAAAAGTCTATATCCATAATCATAAATGCTATCCATCCATCCGCACGTTTCGCCTCATCAAGCACCCTTTGACACACTCTATCAAAGTAGCCTCTGTTGTAGAGTTTTGTCAGCGCATCCGTGATGGATATCTCCTCAACTTTTTTTCTATCACTTATATCTCTTGCCACTGAAGTGTAACCGATATGCACACCTTTTTCATCATAAAGCGCATAGATTGTACTCTCTATCCAGTAGCTCTCCCCATCTTTTGTGCGGTTTTTGATATCGCCCCTAAAAAATCTTTTTTGTTCAAGAGAAGCCCAAAGATTTTCATAAAAACTGCTCGGCATATCTTTATGACGCAAAATGTTATGTTTTTGTCCAAAAAGCTCCTCTTTTTCATAACCAGATATACGGCAAAGTGCCTCTGAAGCGTAAGTTATATTACCCTCTAGGTCTGTGTTGGAAGTAATGATATTTTTATCGATAAGCTCAAGATAGTTGTGCATCTTTTTATAGTTTGCCTCAACCTTTTTGTTTGCCATCTCCAAAATAGTGATGATTTTTTCAAAACCAAAGTGAACGACAAACAAAATCACTACAAGCAGCAGTGTAAGAAAGAAGAAAATCCTCTCCAACGCTTGATAAAACTCTCTTTGTATATCTGTAATATCATTGAAAAAAACCACTTTTCCAACTGAATTTTTTTGAAAATCAAGCAAATCAATACTATATAGGATGTAGTTTCTATCGTCAAGAGTTATATTTTTGTTATCTTCAAAATTGTAATTTTTTCCAATACCATCTAAAAGTGCCTGATTTTCCAGATTTTCATATACTAACGCATAGTTGCCTATCTCAAAATATTTTGTCTCTTTTGTAGCAGATATGGGACTTTTTTTGATAAAAATAGCACCTTTAAGGTCATAAAAAAACTCCATCTCAGAGAGTATATGTTCAGGTTTTGAGCCAAACTCCAACGCTCCTAAGTACTTGCCATCTTTAAAAATCGGCAGTGCCACTCTGTATGAAAAGCTGTAAACACCCGCTTCAAAGCCGCTTAAAGGCTCTTTTTTTTCATGAACTTGTGCGAGCATAGGTCTAAAACTTGCTATCATATCGCTATGCTTCTCCTCTTTGTGCATACGCAAAAAAGAAGTTCCATCGCAAAGATGAAAGTGCATCACATCCAGAAATATGTTCTCTTTTCTTAGCGTTTCCCATCTCCCTTTTGAGAGTGCATAAAGTTTTTCCCTGTCTTGCTTCTCCAACGCCTCTTTTACGCCAGCCGAAGCGATATTTGCCCTTACTCTGTTTTCGTAAAACTCTTTATGTTTGAGTATGATTTTGTCATAAGATTCTAGGAAGTGTCTATGATAGGAAGATTGAAGGCTCTCCACCCTCTCTTGCTGCTGTAAATAGATAAAAAGAGAGAGAATGAAAGCAAAAAAGAGCAGTACGGAAGAGACAAAAAGCATCGTTTTGTTCTTTACGCTCAAACCCTCAAACATTCTCAACCCCCGCATTTAATTTACTATAGTGCATATTATATTAATTTATGCTAAGAATAGAAAAAGCAGGCGAAAAAAACCATTATTTGTTTAAAAACCCCATCGATTTTTCATTATCAAAACTTGCGTCTCGCTCTCTTTTTATCTCTTCTTTAAAATCTTCAAGGCTAAAGAGCGGCTCTTCTCTTATGGCAACTCTGTACGCCGTGTTTTTGATGACAAGGTTTATCTGCCCGCCCGTTAGCGAATAGTCCGCAAGTTCATGCGCATCAAATCCCTCTTTATATGGAGCATTTTTTGGGAGCATTTTTTTCCAAAGTGAGAGACGTTGTTCTTTGTTTGGTTTTTTGAACTCTATCTTATAGTTAAAACGTCTTGAAAATGCCTTATCAATGTTCTCAAGCAGGTTTGTCGTGGCGATAAGTACACCTTTGAACTTCTCTATCTGCTCTAAGAAGATATTTTGCATCTGGTTGTGCATCTGGTCAGCTCCGCTCACGCCACCGCTTGAGCGTGCGCCCAAAAACTGGTCTGCTTCATTGAGCAAAAGGATAGGTTCTGTCTTTGTTTTTTCGCACAAATCATAAAAAGTGTCAAAAATCTTACGCACATTTTTTTCGCTCTCGCCTACATACATGGAGAGGATTTTGGAGCAGTCAAATGCCAAAACTTGGCGTTTTAGCGACTTTGCAAGAGAGTACGCCGTCATGGTTTTACCCGTCCCCGCCGCACCGTAAAAGATGATTCTTGCATCAATACCGCTCTTTTTATCCTTAATGCCCCACTCTACAAGTCTATGAACTACCTCTTTGTCGAGCTGGCGCATCAGGTTTTGAAGCGTATCTTCGGTCTCTTTTGCCAAAACCACATCACTCAAAGAGGTTTCAGGGTCAACAAGTTCAAAGATATCTTGCTCTTCTATGAGTGAGTTGAGCTTGATGCGACGCACTTTTTTGTTTTTTTGCGGATGGATGATATTTTGCAAGACATCATCAACAATGTAAAACGACCTTGAAATCCCTCCAAAAGGGTTAAGCATCTCCTCATAGTCGATAATCCCGTCATTGATGAGACTAGAGCCATCCTCCAAAAGCGAGCGGTTTTTGATGCGTTCATACTCATCAAAAGAGATAAGCTCTATAAGCGTGTTCATCTCTCGCAGTGACGCATCCGTCGCACTATACTCCTCACGCAAAAGTGCAAGAAAAATTACCTGCTCTTTTGCACTCATCTTTTTTTGTTTGAAAAATTTATCGAGTACAAGCTTGCCCGTTGTCTGCTCCACTCTCTCTTCTATGCGCTTTTCAAGGATTTTGAGTTTTGTATGCGCTTGGTCGATGCCAAGTGAGTGTTCATGCACATTGTGGCGGATTGCACTCATCTTTTGGTAGAGTTCTATGCGCAAAAACTGGTCTTGCAGATACTCTAAGTGGTCGCTGTATGGCTTAATGTCGGGCAGTTCACTCTCAGCCGCACCATCTTGCAACAGTTTTAAAAACGACGGAGAAAGCCCAACGGCACTGTTTAAAAGTTCCAGCGGTGTCACTTCAGAGATTTTGATGGGTGCAAAACTCTGCTGATGAAGCCATCCAAGCTCCAAAAGAAGTCTTACCTCTTCAAGATGTTTGATGCCCTCGTACTTTTTCTCCCCATAAATCTCTTTGAGCAGGTCAAAAACGACTACATCATCCTCTCCCGCAACATACCTTTTTGCCAAAGACTGCAACAGTTGCGCCTCTGTTTTACTGCACTTGAGTTGTGCAAAAATCGTCGCTTTTTCTATCTCTTTTGCTTCTAAAAAATTGATTAACGTTTCCAAATATATCCTTATGTCAAATACTATTAAATCTCATAACCTAGATCCTGAATCAAGTTCAGGATGACGAAAGCTCATAAATCTCGTCATTCCAAACTTGAGATGTCGTCATTCCAAACTTGATTTGGAATCTAATTTCTATGCTATGAAAGAAGTCCATTAAAATCTATACTCTAAAGCAGATGCAACAATCAGCACATTTGCGTTTGAAAATTCGCCATTTAGCGAGCTGTTTGTGACTTCTCTCTCTTCTCTCATGGAGTAGAGCGCAGCCAAGCCTATGTTTAGTTTCTCATTTATCTGGTATCTTGCCCCGAGCGACACCGACACCGAATCGCTATCTGGCAGTTCAAAGCCAAGCGTTGCCTCTGGCACTGGTGACTTATCTATAACCACACCGCCCATAAGTGTGAGTGCATCAAGCTTTTGTGTCACACCAAAGCGAAAAACATCCGTATCTTTCCATTTTTTGGCGATTGGAGTTCCAAAAACGACATTCGTTACAGGGTTTACGCTAGAGCCGTAGTTAAAATCAAGCTCTTTGTACTCTGACCAGTAGTTGCGCTCATATACAAATTCCAAAGTCGTTTTAGTGGCAAATGTGTAGGCAACCGCAACATTAAGAAGTGCGGGCATGGGAACACTTACCGAGGCACTGTTGCTTGAAGTATAAGTGCCAAGAGGAACGCTGCCGCCTAATGTACCAGTATAAGATAGCAGCGCATTGCCCTTAACGCTCAAATCCACATTAGAACGGTAAGCAAGTGCAAACTCAAGTTCAGAAGTAGGCTTATAAGCGAGTGCAAGGTTATACCCAAAATCAAGCGAATCTCCATCCATATCACGTGAAGCGATGGGTGAAGTGCTTTTCACCACTCCCTCGCTGTAAATGGCTCTTGCGCCCAAAGCAACGGCTGTTTTATCGTTGATTTTAAACGCAACAGTTGGATTTACCTCAACAGTTTTAAGTGTAAACTCCTCAGCACTATAGATAGCAGGCGCAGAGTTCCATCTTTTGGAAAGCCCAGCAGGAGAGACCACACTTAGCCCAAAACGCATACCGCTTACATCATTTGAGACATAATGAAGCGATGGGAAGATAAAATCTTCTCTCTTGGCATTTATGGTTGTCGTGGCACTTTTGTACTCCACATCACTAAGCCCGATGTAAAGCAGATTTGCCTCCAAAACATTCTCATTTTTCATAAAAACCATGTTTGCAGGGTTATAGTACGCCGCATCTGCCCCATTTGAGTGCGCAACGCTAGCTGCACTCAAAGCTACCGAGTTTAGTGAAGTTTCTGGGATTTTATAGCCGCCTGCAAACAGAGTACAGGTTACCAATGACAATAAACCAAGACTTTTCATACCAAACCCTTTTTTTTATATTGGTCGATTTTACACAAACTTAATTTATAAAAGAGTAAAGCAACGCAATCTCATCCGCCCAGATGCTTTCGTCAATCGTCTCTAAAATCAGCGGGATATCATCCATGCGCTCGTCGTTCATGATAAATCTAAAAGCGTCAAGCCCTATCTCGCCTTTGCCTAGTGAGTTGTGTCTGTCCACGTGTGAGCCATATTTTGCCTTTGAGTCGTTGATGTGCATCCCCATAAGGTAGTTAAAACCGACGATTTTGTCAAACTCTGCCCAGCTTTTATCATACGCTTCTCTTGTTCGTATGTCGTACCCTGCACTAAACATATGACAAGTGTCGATACAGACACCGACACGGCTTTTGTCCTCCACTTTGTCGATGATTTGTGCGAGATGTTCAAACCTCCAACCAAGGTTACTTCCCTGTCCTGCGGTATTTTCTATAACCATTTTTACGCCATTTGTCTGCGCTATGGTTTTGTTTATGGCATCAGAGATTCTATGCAAACACTCATCCTCACTTATCTTACCCAGATGACTTCCAGGGTGAAAGTTGAGCTTCTCAAGTCCGAGTTGCTCACATCTCTGCACCTCATCCAAAAAAGCATCCATCGACTTCTCTCTTGCTTCATCTTCTGGATGACCGAGGTTGATAAGGTAAGAGTCATGCGGAAGGATATGACGAGGCAAAATCCCGCTTGCGCTAAGCGCATTTTTAAACTTCTCGATAGTCTCATCTTCAAGCGGTTTTGCAGCCCACTGTCTCTGGTTTTTTGTAAATAGCGCAAACGCTTTTGCTCCAATGTTTTTGGCGTTTTGCACCGCATTGAAAACCCCGCCGCTCGCACTTACATGTGCGCCTACAAATTTACTCATCCAAATCCTTTATACTAAAAATAATTCCGTTTATTCTGTCTTTAAATAAAACAGCGTGCGCACTCACTTTGTAGCTAATGTCCACCTTGCTATCTTGAATCTTCTGTTCAAACCCGTCCGCCGTTTTTTGCAAGTTTTTGCCACCATAAATGGCATGAGAGAGCAGGATATTTTGCATAATATCTTCAGGGTAAACACTGCTTAGATACTCTTCATTGAATGTACTTTTACTCTTACACCCATCACTCACACAAACGAGATGATTTATGGCTATGCGCTCTATACATTTACCCGCCACAAAAAGCTCCAACTCCAGCGATTTTTCACTGTTTCTAAGATACCCAACATCAGAAAATTTTATCTTTGGAGATTTGATAGTGATGATTTTTGTCTGCGTACGCTCATAAGTTTTGGTACTACATGCGCTCAAAAAAAGAGCTAAGATAAGTGCTATATATTTCATAATCGAATTGTACCTACTTAAAATTACAAATCATAAAATATGGTGCAAAATTTAACACTTGAAAATAGCATTAAGATGAATTTGACTTATTTAGACAAGCTTCAGTATAATGACTCAAAAAAGTATGAGGAATTTTATATGCACACTTTAAAAGTAGAGGTCAATGATACTATTCTTGATAAAGTTATGTTTTTTTTAAATAATCTTCCAAAATCTGAAATTAAACTCAGCATAGAAGAAACAACACAAAGACACAAGCCAAAAAAGCTAAACTCAATCTCTTTGAAAACTAAAGGCTTTAAGTTTGATAGAGATGAAGCCAATGCAAGATAAAATTTTCCTAGATACAAACATCATCATTTATGCCTTTTCAGAAGATGAGGTAGAAAAGCAGTCTATAGCTTTAAGGCTTTTGGATAGACAAAATGACAATGTCTTGATATCTAAACAAGTCGTAAATTAACTTGCCAATGTTTTGCTAAAAAAATTTAAACTCTCTTCCGCTCAAGTAGAAAATGCCCTTCTCGAACTTGATACAATAGTAAATATTGTAGATTTTGACTTATCAACACAAATCAAAGCTCTTCACATCAAAAATAAATATAACTTACAATTTTACGATTCACTCATCATTGCTACCGCACTAGAAAACAGATGCACGACTCTTTATAGTGAAGATATGCACCATGACATGATTGTAGAAAATAGAATTAAAATTATAAACCCATTTAAATAACCTGTTTTATTTCGTTTACTCCATTCTAAAAAAATAAAAGATTTTTCTTTGCAATTTGTCATATTTTTTATATCAATTTGCAAATTATCCTAAAATTGCGTTTATGAAGATACATATAGACATAGACTGTTTTTTTGTTAGTGCCGCACGGATTAGAGAGCCGTTTTTGGAGGGTAAACCTGTAGCTATCGGTGGGCGTAGCGATACGAAAATTTTTAACAAAGATGCAAAAAAGCAGAGCATCAACTTTGAGAACTCTGGCTCTTTTGTGCCTACTTTTTACAAAACATATGAAGAAAAAGACGATGACATAGCGGCTTTTATTGATGAAGATGGGCGTGTGCGAGGCATACTTACGACCTCAAGCTATGAGGCTCGCTCTTTTGGGGTAAAGACTGCTATGAGCATAAGAGAGGCACTGACGCTATGTCCGCAGCTTATCATTAAAGCACCTAACATGTCGCTTTATCAAAAACTCTCACATGAACTTCATCTCTTTTTGCAAAAGAGAATCCCGCTTGTTGAGCAAGCAAGCATAGATGAGTTTTACGGCGATTTGGGCGGCTGGGTGGATGATGAAGATATTTCTGGCTTTATCGATGATTTGCGCTTTGAGATAAAAAAAGTGATGCAGATTCCCGTCTCCATCGGTGCGGCAAAAACTCGCTACATCGCAAAACTTGCGACAACTTACGCCAAACCATTTGGCTGCAAAGTCGTCTATCCTCATGAACTGGAGAGCTTTATAAAAGATATTCCCGTCGGTGCATTTGCAGGAATCGGAAAAAGCATGCAAGAAAAACTCAAAAGTGCGCAAATTCACACGCTTGGCGCACTGATAAAAAGAAGAGGAACGCTGGAGTCATGGGGTCCTTATGCAAAAGAGCTTTACGCCAGAGTTTGCGGAGTTAGCGATGACGAGATAGAGACAAAACAGACAAGAAAAAGTATCGGCATCTCACGCACTTTTGACCCGCTTTATGAGAGGAGCGAACTGAAGCGAAGAGTGCATATTTTGGCACGCCATCTTGCTTTTGCCG
Organism: Sulfurimonas sp.; assembly: GCA_030247515.1. GTDB lineage: Bacteria > Campylobacterota > Campylobacteria > Campylobacterales > Sulfurimonadaceae > Sulfurimonas. The sequence goes on from JAOTSA010000018.1 coordinate 16,725, forward strand.
TTCTAAAGCTCAAAGTGATTCCGACCGTTTTTCATCTCTCTCTTTCTTATGAGATGCACCAAAAATCACATGCAAATCGAAGCTTATGCGAAATCTTTACTGAGCAGAAGTTCAACACCTTATGTCAAGAGCTGTTTTGCGAAGCAGATATTCACAGACGACTTCACGTTGTGCGCATAAGCATAAACTGTACAAGTTTTACTAGAGACTCCAAAAAAGAGCTTTCTCTTATCGGGTTTGAAGAGGAGCAAAAGATGCACAAACTCACACTTCACATCCACGACATACGCCAAAAATACGGCATCGATATGTTGCAATGGGGAAGTGAACTTTAGAGTTTTTAGCTTACCCGAAGTGCGGTATATGCCTCTTGGAGCAGTTGAAATTTTTGTGTGTAGTGTTTAACCATATAAGGGGCCTCATGAACTATCTTGTCTGGGTGGTACGCTTTTGCCAGTTTTTTATAGTTCTGTCGCAGGACATCTTGACTAGCACCGATAGGACACTCTAAGACTGTGTAAAAATAGTTGCGCTCCCGCTCTTCATCCTCTTTACAGAGGCTACCAAAACTGTAGTGGGCAAAATCGCTGTAAAGCTTACTTATAAAGCGACTGTCATATGTATAGTTTATCTGATAGTGTAGGATATTGCGCTTATTTAACGCTCTGTTTAGCCTCTCTTTTGCCTTGGCATCAGAGATATCAAGCACCAAAGAGAGGTCTGAACCTTTTTGAACATAAACTTCAAGCTGAGAGCGAAGGTAGTTTACAACCCACGAATTTGGACGCTCAAGCGTCATCAAAACTGTATATTTATCATACGCATAAAGATTTACATTGATGGTTTCTGGGGCTTGAAGTTTGTCTAGTTCTATTTTGATGGGCTGGTTTCCATATTTGAGCATGGAACGCAAGAAAAATTCGTGGGAAAAATCATATTTTTGGGCATGGTACTTGCTAAGCTGTCTTAAAAACTCTTTTCTAGCCTCAACAAGCGTCTCATTTCTAAAAACTAATACCGCTTTTGGCAAAAAGAGCATACCACGTGTATGATGATGCAAAAACTCTCTCATCCACGCAGTACTTAGTGTATCAAAGTCCGTCGTGATAAGGATAAGATTATTACGCAAAACAATCTTCATCGATTCTGACCCTTTTGGAATGATTTTACTCTCTAAAGCAAATAGAGTTCCAAAAAGTCAGAAACGAAAAGGACTACTGCATCGCCGCTGCTAAAGTATCCACAAGAGCAGGAGATGTTTTTGTTTTTGCATAGTTCAAAATAGCACCCTTAAAAGGAGCAATCATGGAAGCGTCCATCCCAAGCACTCTAAACTGCTCTTGTGTAGTAGCTGTTTTTGATGCAATAGTAGAAGTTGCGTAACCGTTGTCAAGCACTTGATCCAAAGCTGGAGCATCTTTGAGAAGCTTGTTATAATCTGCTAGTTCCATCTTCTGTCTTGCATTGCTCAAAAGTGCTGCACTTCCGCCCGCCGCCTGTGTCGGTGTAACACCTAAAGATGAAAGAGAAGTTACAAGTTCGTTGCTTTGGATTGTTGGAGTTTTTGTCGCTCCCTGCACTGCCGCTGCTGTATTTAGTGCGCTACCCAAATCCAAAGCCGATACCTGTACTGCTAAACTAAGTGCTAAAAATCCCATTACTGCTATCTTTTTCATAACTATCCTTTAATTTTTTTTACAAACCTCTGCATATGCCGAGGGTTGTCTATCTCTTATAAGTCCCCAATAGTGTCGCTGCTTCTGGTTCTCTGCAATGTCAAAATCGGCAAAAAGTATCTCTTCTTTATCTCTTGAAGCTTCAGCGATTTTTGCGCCCGTATAGTCTGTGATAAACGATGAACCGTAAAAGTTCAGTGTACATGTTTCGCCTCTCTCTTCACCTATGCGGTTTGCAACGACGACTGGAACGGTATTTGTTGCGGCATGACCCATCTGCACTCTTTGCCAATGCTCTTTTGAGTCAAGATGGATTTCAGGCTCGCTTCCGATGGCTGTCGGATAAAAAATAATCTCCGCACCCATAAGTGTCAAAACTCTCGCAGTCTCACAAAACCACTGATCCCAGCAGATACCCACGCCTATCTTTGCATACGCTGTATCGTAAACTTTAAAGCCTGTATCTCCCGCTTTGAAGTAGAACTTCTCCTCATACCCTGGACCATCTGGAATGTGCGTTTTACGGTAGTTATCCATCACTCTTCCATCTGCATCTGCCACGACTAAAGAGTTAAAATATCCCTCATCGCTCTTTTCAAAGTAGCTGATAAGAATAACAACTTTTAGCTCTTTTGCAAGTGCGCTAAAACGTGCAACAAGTTCATTTCCTTCAAGCGGCATTGCCCATGAGAAGTACTTTTCATCCATATCTTTGCAAAAGTAGTAACCCTCAAAAAGTTCAGGCAAAAGGATGATTTGTGCGCCGCCTTTTACTGCTTCACGCACCATCGCTTCAGCTTTTGCTACATTTGCTACTTTATCTTCGCTCATTTGCATCTGAATTGCGCTTACTTTTACCATCTTACTCTCCGCTAAATCAACTTTGCTTTTTCGATTTTTTTTCTCTCAACCTTCATACGGTCTTGAAACTTCTTGCTTCTGTCTTTTGCAAAAACCTGCATATCTTCTATCTCATCCATCTCATCGACTATCTCAACACCCAAAAGCGTCTCTATCGCATCTTCAAGCGTTACGACACCTGAAGTCTGCCCGTAACTGTCAAAGACTATAAAAAGATGCGTTTTTTTCTTGACAAACATATCTATGAGATTTGGCACTGGTAGGTTTTCAGAGACCATATGCACCTCATGAGAGATACTCTCTAAGGTTATCTTGTCATTATCCTCGTTGCTCTCTTCAAGAATGCGTTGGTTAAAGACGATACCCACAACATCATCAAGCGTCCCCCCAAAAATAGGGATACGAGAGTGGATATACATCCTGTCATCTTCTATAGCTTCTTCGATGGTCGTGGAAGCAGACATAGCAAAAACAACGCTTCTTGGTGTCATGATGTCTTTTGCTTTGATATTTTTTAGTTTCAGGAGATTTTCTATCAAATCACTCTCTTTAGTAAGAATAGTCCCCTCTTTTTCGCCCATAGCAACAACCGCCATAATCTCATCTCGTGAGAAACTGCTTTGATGCTTTTTGTTTTTAGAGATAACATTGGTAATGAACGCAGACACCCAGTTAAAAGGTGCGCTAAGAACAACAATAACCGATATGATATGAGCAGAAGGTATCAAAAGCTGCTTCCAGTAGAGTGCGCCTATGGTTTTAGGGATGATTTCAGAGACATATAAAATCAGAAGCGTTACAACAAACGCTATGGCACTCTGCCACTCTTCGCCAAAGAGGATTTGCGCCTGAGCACCAACTCCCGCCGCACCCATAGTGTGGGCAAAAGTATTGAAAGTTAAAATGGATGATATAGGTATGTCGATATTTGCTTTTAATTTTTTAAGTTTGCTTACCACATCTTCACTGTGGTCTTTGGATAAACTCTCTACATATGAGTTTGTGCTAGAGAGCAAAACTGCTTCTAAAATAGAGCATAAAAATGATATAGCCAACGCTATAGTTAAGTAGATAAGTAGAAGTGTCATAGAATCGTTCCTATGAAAGAGGGGTTAAAACTTTGCGAGGCAGGGTCGCTTTGGGTCATTAGAAATTTCCTTTGGATTTTTTGGAGTGAAAGTATAGCATAACTAAAATTACCGCTTGGTTTCAAGCGGTAGCCTTTTTATACTTGACTGAAGAGTAGAGCGAAAGAACGATAAATGCGATACCGATAAGTCCTGTAAATATTTCAGGTATATGAAACTTCATGCCAAAAAGCATGATGAAAGCAAGGATGCCGATGGCGTAGTGTGCGCCGTGTTCGAGGTAGATATAGGAGTCAAGCGTCTCTTTTTCGACCAGATATATAGTCAAAGACCTTACAAACATCGCTCCGATGCCAAGTCCTATCATGATGATAACGATATCTTTTGTGATAGCAAATGCACCGATAACACCGTCGAACGAGAAAGAGGCATCTAATACTTCAAGGTACAAGAAACCGCCGATACTCCCTTTTTTTACAACATCAGCAACGGAAGCATCATTTTCCTCTTTTTCTAAGATATATCCGATGATGTCAACGCCTACATAGATGACAATTCCCCAAAGTCCCGCTACAAGAACAGCGAGTTTATGCGCTTCATCCACGAAAGAGCTAAAAGAGATGAGAACAACCAGAGAGATAAAAATGGAGATAGCTTCTATCTTGCCCAAAAGCCCTAGTTTTGCTTCGATAACCTCAAACCAATGGACGCTTTTCTCCTCGTCAAGCATAAAGTTGAGAAAAACAAGAAGCAAAAACATCCCTCCAAAAGCCGAAATCTCGGCATGATGAGCTATGAGTTTGTTGGAGTATTCGCTCGGGTTGTCAAGTGCGAGATTCCAAACTTCTATAAGTCCCATATCAGCGGTTTGTCCGACGATAACAAGAGGAAAAAGCAGTCGCATACCAAAAACTGCTACCAAAATACCAACAGTCAAAAAGAGTTTTTTCCAGTATTCATCCCAAGTTTTTAGGATGGAAGCGTTTACGACAGCATTGTCAAAAGAGAGCGAAACTTCCATAAGAGCCAAAATCACGGCAATCATGACAAGGTTAAGCGCATTTGCCAACCCTCCGAGTTTATAACCCCACCATGCAGCGATAAGAAGAGTAACAAATGTAAAAATAAAAGAGAATCTAAAGTGTTTCAAACGGTCTCCTAAGACAAATAATTTTGCAATTCTACCTTTATTTTGCAAGAAGTTCAGTAATGAACGGCAAGCCAAATCGTCTCTTCATCTGGTTTCGTCCATGAAACACGATGTTTTTTATGTGCGGGGATGGTAATGTAGTCTCCCGCCCTCATCTTCACATTATCTCCATCAAAAAAAGAGAGTATCGCTTCGCCCCTAAGTACCATTACCCACTCATCTCTGCTTTGGTCGTACCATTCGTTTTGTGGAGTTGTATGTCCATACGAGACTATTCTCTCTATCCTCATGCCACGCTTTGCGACAATCTCCTCAAAAAACTCATCAGGAAGCGATGCAGAGATATTTTCAAAGATATTATTCATGCAGAACAAGTGTTCACTTAGCTTACTATATCTTTGAGTGCATCTTCAAAATGTTCATACTCGAAAACAAATCCGTGCTTTGTAAGTTTTGACGGATAAACCTCTTTTGAGTCAAGCATGACCGCTGCACCCTCGCCAAAAATAAGCTTTAAAACAAAAGCTGGAAGCGGAAAAATGGTCGGGCGGTGCAAAATCCTTCCAATGGCTTCAGTCTGTTCTATGTTACTAAGCGGATACGGCGTACAAAAGTTGACTGAACCACTAATGGCAGGTGTTTTGATGATAAACTGCACCGCCTTTACCAAGTCATCTATATGAATCCACGAAACTCTCTGCTCGCCACTGCCGACTTTACCGCCTAGACCGAACTTAAAAGGAGGTAGCATCTTTTGAAGCGCACCGCCCTCTTTGGCAAGAACAACACCAAAACGCATCTGCACATTGCGTACACCAGAAGAAGTTGCCATGCGTGCCTCTGCCTCCCAGTCTTTACAGATATGTGCCAAATAATCGTCTGCATAATTGGTTGAATCGTCATCATGAACCTCATTAGAGGCATAAATTCCGACCGCCGAAGCATTCAAAAAGAGTTTTGGTCTATCCTTGCAAAGTGCTATGGCATCCACAAGCTTTTTTGTCGTGTCGATGCGGCTATCATAAAGCGTTTTTTTATACTCATCACTCCAGTGTGCCAAAATCGTTGCCCCGCTAAGGTTTATCAAAACATCACACTTCTCTATCTGCACCGCCACATTCTCAGCACTTACAGCACCTCGGACATTGACATCCACGACACTATTATGTTGTGAAGTGAAATATTTCTCAAGCTTTGAACCAACCAGACCGCTCTTCCCGCAAATAGCAATTTTAAGTCTATTTCCCGATGCCATGTTCTACTCCAACATAATATTTGGCTACATTATAATTCTACTCATCTAAAGCGGAGCTTATAACTCCAAAAGCACCGTATCTCTCGCAGTTACCTCAAGTTTTTTGCATGCACTCTCAAATGCCATGCTCTCCCCGACAAGGATACAGCGATGTTTTGCCCTTGTTATGGCGGTATAGATAAGTTTTGTGTTATGCATGATGAAGTGCGAAAAGCTCATAGGAATTACTACAATGTCATACTCCATCCCCTGGACTTTGTGTATGGTCAGGGCATACGAGAGCATAAGATGTGATTTTAGCTCCTCATACTCATAAACTACCACAACATCCTCATTCGGAAAAAAAACGAACGCTTGTTCATCATCCTCTTCTATCTTAAAGAGAAGTCCGCTCATACCGTTAAATATGCGTCTTTGTGCTGCATCTTCGCCGTTTTTGTACCCCTCGCTGCTCCAAGAGGTCATATTTTCGTTTTTGGTATGCACCACTTTGTCCATAAGCCGAAACTCTACCCCACCTTTTTTTACGCACTTTTTAGGGTTTGGGTTGAAGTACTCTTGCAAAACTATATTTAAGTTGGCTGCCCCCAAAGTGCCGCCTTTCATCGGGGTAATGACCTGAAAATAGTTTAGGTACTCTTTTATCTGCTTGTTGTTTAGCCTGTATCTTGCCTTTTCTATGGACTCCACGACTTTATAAGCTATTTGCGCTACGATTTGCGCCGAGTTCTCTTCCCTGAACTCTTGCAGCTCTTTTTGAGAGAGTTGGTTTTTTAGCGCATAGTAGTTTTGCATGGAGATATCTATAAACTCAAAATCATCATACTCCCTTTTGTACTCTGGCACAACGCCCGTTCGTACATCATTTGCGATAACAGTTATGGCTTTATCTTCACTCTGTCTGTAAATCTTTGTCAGTTTTACGATGGGTGCGAGAGAGAGCGTCAAAACATCGCTTAAAATATTTCCTGCACCGATGGGAGGGAGTTGTGCATCGTCTCCGACGACTATAAGTATCGCATTTCTACTCACTTTTCTTATCAATCTTGCAAATAAAGAGGAGTTTATCATGGAGGCTTCGTCTATCAAAACAACCGAGTATGGGAACTCATCCCTATCTTCAAATTTTACCAACAAAGACTGGATGGTCGCACTCTCATAGCCCGTCGTATCGGCGATGCGTTGCGATGCTATACCGCTGAGTGCGCAAGTAATAATCTCTTTTTTGTCGTACTTTGTGTTTAAAAGGTTGAGAATAGTTCTGGATGTAGTACTCTTTCCCGTTCCCGCATAACCAACCAAAAAGAGCAGAGATGCGCCATCATTTATTTTCTGCACCGCCTCTTTTTGCTGTTCGCCGAGTTGCAGTTCACTCTCTTTTAAAAATTCGTCAAGGTCTTTCACAAACCCACCGTTATCCAGCTTTGCTCTTCTTTTGAACTCATCATACAAAAACTTCTCCGCATCATAAAGCCGTGCGGGAGAGAGGCGGTTGTTTTTCATCAAGACGATGCTTCCCTCGCTTACCCTCTCCACCAAAATCGCCTCATAAAGGTAGTTTTTGTCGCTAAAGAGCAACAGCGCATCAAGTTCGCCAAAAAGTATCTCTTTTGCCACGCATGAGTTGCCCTGCTGTTCGCAATAGTTTAAAAGCAGATAGTCCATAGCCGAGCCTATGCGGTTTTCATCATCTTTTTTTACGCCCATCTTGAGTGCGAGCTCATCCGCTCTTTTAAAACCTATGGAGTTTATGGAGGTTAAAATGTAGGGGTTGTTTTTTATCTTCTCACACGGCTCTTCAACATCACGCATCGCCGTTGCAATGGTCGTCAAAAGTGCGGCAGAAACACCGTAAGGTGCGAGAAATTCGCCGATGTTACGCATGGAGCGAAACTTTTTCCAAGAAGTTTGTATCTTTTTTAGTTTTTTCTCTTTGATACCGTTAAACTCCAAAAGCCGCTCGATGTCGTTGTCCAAAATCTCAACAAGCCCATCATTTCCAAAATGCTCAATGAGTTCAGCCGTTAGCTTTTTTGTAAACCCTTTTATGATTTTGTTTAAAAAGAAAAAAAGCTCATTTTGATTTACTTTTATATACTCAAATTTAAAAGTTTTTCCATACTTTTTATGCTCATCCCAATGCCCCTTAAGAGTTACCGCACTATCTTTGAGATGCGAAACTGCACTCTCGTAGTATGAGCCGCTTATCTTCTCTCCGCTCTTAAGCACTGCTATGAAAAATGCTTCCTCTTCAAAAAGGATTTTGTCGATTTGTCCTATTAGGGTTTCATTCAATAGTTAAGCCTAAATTTTTATTTTTAAATATGAACAGATGTTCATTAATGGATTTTATATATTTTTTTTTAAATTTCTAAAGAC
>JAOTSA010000019.1 GCA_030247515.1 Sulfurimonas sp.
ATATTATGATTTGCATTCAAAATTGATATAAATCAATGATAATATTTTTTAAATCAGATAAAATTTCTCCGATTTAAAAATTTAGAGCGTAATGCGTTCTTACCAAGGAAAACAGAATGAAAACAATCGTTTTAGCAGTCACAATATTGTTAGGTGCCCTCCAAGCTGACAACGTAGTTCACTACGACACTCAAGAAACACAAACTCCGATTAGCAAGCCTAATCACCCGACTACAGATATTCACTAATATCTGGACTTTTATTTCTCCTTCTAAAATAGGTTTTACCGTAACCTATTTTAGTCCAATTTCCTTTTAACTATCACTTCTGTATAATCCTTTTTATGATAAACCAAGATTCCATTGAAGCCCTTAAAGCACGCCTTGATATTGTTGATGTTGTAGGCTCTTATCTTGAACTTAAAAAATCAGGCGCAAACTACAAAGCTCCATGCCCGTTTCATGAAGAGAAGAGTGCCTCTTTTGTGGTAAGTCCATCCAAGCAGATATACCACTGTTTTGGCTGTGGGGCAGGGGGCGATAGTATCAAGTTTGTGATGGAACATGAGAAGCTAAACTACCCAGAAGCTCTCGAAAAACTCGCCTCTACCTATAACTTCTCTCTATCTTACAGTGATGTCAAAAAAAACAAACCTCGTTCAGGGATTATGCAAAAGATAGATGCGTGGTACCACTCTTTGCTTGTGAAAAATACTCAAGCACTCGCCTACATCAAAGAGCGTGGCATCTATGAGAGCAGTATGGAGAAGTTTGGTGTCGGGTACGCACCTGATTCTAACACTACCATAAACTACATAAACTCTCAGTTTTTAAGCATGAATGAAGCCATAGAGATGGGCGTTGTTGGGTATGAGGGGAAGAGGGTTTTTGCGAGATTTATAGAGCGCATCACATTTCCGATTCACTCGCCAAATGGTACGATAGTCGGTTTTGGCGGCAGAACCATCACGGGACATCAGGCAAAATATATCAACTCCCCAGAGACACCCTACTTTAACAAATCAAGACTTCTTTACGCTTACCATCATGCAAAAGTAACCATCCACAAGATAAAAGAGATAATCATCACAGAGGGGTATCTTGATGTTATCATGCTTCATCAAGCGGGTTTTACAAATGCCGTTGCTACTTTAGGGACGGCACTTACCCCTGAACACCTCCCTCTTTTGCGCAAAGGCGAGCCAAAAATCATCATGGCGTATGATGGCGACAAAGCGGGGCGTGCGGCCGCACTCAAAGCTTCAAGACTTCTTAGTATCGGCGGATTTAGCGGTGGTGTTGTCATCTTTTTGGATGGGCAAGACCCTGCGGATATGGTCAAAAAAGGTGCGGTTGAAGAACTCTCTGACATGTTTCGCAAACCTCGCCCATTTATAGAGTTTGTTTTGGATGAGATTTTGGCACTCTACAACCTTTTAGACCCAAAAGCAAAAGAGAGTGCTTTGCAAGAGGCAACTGGGTACTTAAAAACTCTCTCACCACTGCTTCAAGAGGAGTACAAATCCTATCTCGCATCACGCTTGGGACTGAGTCCCTCTTTTGTGAAGATTGCAAGTATGGCAAATACAAATCATAACAAAGCTTTTATCGACAAGAGCCGTCATAAAGATATGTGGGAACTTACTCTCATCAAAACAGTTTTGGAAAATCCCGCATTTATAGACCAGATTTTAGATGTTTTAGACCCATCACTTTTGCAGTTTCACTCAGAGGAGTTTGTTTTAGCACTAAAGGGAGAGGCAACGCATCCTGCACTTATGGCGATTTTGGTTGATGAACAGATTAAAGCACTCCAAAGTCAAGAGGCACTTAAAGCAGAGTTGATTGCTTTTTTGATAAAACATTATGAGAGAGAGTATAAGAAAGTAAATGCGCAAACGGAGATGAACTTTGAGCAAAAAGCTTTCCATATTCGTAAGCTTCGTGGAGTTATCACACAGCTCAAAAGAGGCGTGCTAGTACCTTTTAAGGTCTAGGCTCTGATGGCTCTTTTGGCTTTAACGCTTTTATAGATATCTTTCTGCCGACATTTTTTGGTGCTTCAACGCCCTCTTTTGGCTTTCCGTCATAGCGGTGATTTCTCTCTCCGCTCTTGCTGGAAAACTTTGCTTTGCCACTTTCGTCTTTGCCTAAAAATTTATTTGGTTTTTTATCGTACTTTGGTTTTTCAAAAGGTTTGCGTTCAGACGTTTCGCCCTCTTTTTTTGGCTTGTCGTACTTTGGTTTCTCATAAGATTTGCGCTCTGAACCATCGCCGTCTCTCTTTGCCCCGTCTCTTTTTGGTCTGTCATAACTAGACTTTTCAAAAGGCTTTTTGTCATACTTTGGTTTGTCAAAGGGTTTGCGTTCGGACTTTTCGCCATCTCTCTTTGGCTTGTCATACTTTGGTTTCTCATAAGATTTGCGCTCTGAACCATCATCCTCTTTTTTTACCCAGTCTCTTTTTGGTCTCTCTGATTTTTGTTTATCGAAAGGTTTTTTGTCGTACTTTGGCTTGTCAAATGGTTTGCCTTCTGCTCTTTTTGCATCACTTTTTGGTTTTAGAGATGGTTTTGGAGCTATTTTCATCTTTGGTTGCTCTGGATACTCAAAACCTGCAACAACCTCTTGTCTGATAACTCTTCCAAGGAGTGTCTCTATGGGATAGAGGTTATTTTGCTCGCTTATATCGAGCAGAACAATCGCACTATCTGTTGTTTTTGCCAGTCTTAAGATGTAGAGTTCTGCACTTTGGGGCAGGTCATAACTGATGATGAGTTCGCATCTTAGTTCAGGCAACGCTGCTAACTCCTCATCACTTAAAACACTAACGTTAGACTCTGTTATAGCCTCTTTTGTTAGGAGATCGTTATCTGAGAGCGCAACAACTATGCTTAAACCGCTGTTTTGAGAGAGCAACATGTTAAGAAGAGCGAGTTTTTTCTCGTTAGGACAAGGGTGAATACGGTGTTTGTTATGTTTGATAGTTATTTGATTGGTTGACATCTGAAGTCCTAAAAGGCTATTTATCTATTATTATATCTTACATTAGCATAAATTATGCTATTATCTTTTAATATTAAATTCAGGATTATAATGTCATTTACAACACTAGGTTTGTCAGCTCCTTTACTAAAAGCTATCCAAGACCAAGGCTATACAGAACCTACACCGATTCAAAAACAAGCCATACCTGTGATACTTAGCAGAAAAGATATTTTAGCAGGTGCCCAGACGGGAACAGGTAAAACGGCGGGCTTTACTCTGCCCCTCCTTCAGCTTTTAAGCACTACAAAACCGACAAAATCAAAGCATAGCGTAAGGGCGTTGATATTGACGCCTACACGAGAGTTGGCGGCTCAAGTCGGAGAAAGTGTGGAGGTTTATGGAAAATATCTCTCATTCAAATCGGCTATCATTTTTGGCGGCGTAAAGATAAATCCGCAGTTCACACAACTTCGTAACGGTGTCGATATCGTCATAGCAACTCCAGGACGACTGCTTGACCACGTCTCACAAAAGAGCATAGATTTAAAAGATGTCGAGTTTCTTATACTTGATGAGGCTGACAGGATGCTTGATATGGGTTTTATCAACGATATCAAAAAAATATTGGCAATTCTCCCAAAACAGAAGCAGACTTTGCTTTTCTCGGCTACATACTCCGATGAGATAAAAACTCTCTCAGACAAACTGCTAAACTCACCCGTTCTCATAGAAGTTGCACGTCCAAACAGAGCTTCAGAGAGCGTAAAACAGATAGTTTATCCAGTTGACAGAGAGCGCAAACGTGAGCTTTTGACACATCTCATAAACGAGGGCAAATGGAAACAGGTGCTTGTTTTTACAAGAACAAAACATGGCGCAAATCGCCTTACAGGGCAGCTTGAAAAAGATGGTATAACCGCCGTTGCCATCCATGGAAACAAGAGCCAAAATGCGAGAACAAAAGCTCTTGCTGACTTTAAAGCGGGCGAGGTGAGAGTTTTGGTCGCAACGGATATCGCAGCCAGAGGCATAGATATAGACCAGCTTCCTCATGTCATTAACTATGAACTTCCAAACGTACCAGAGGATTATGTTCACAGAATCGGGCGAACAGGACGTGCAGGCAGCGAGGGCGAGGCGATATCGCTTGTCTGTATAGATGAACATGAATACCTTGCAAATATAGAAAAACTGATAAAAAACGATATCCAAAAAATTTGGCTTAAAGATTTTAAACCAGACCCGAGCATAAAAGCAGAACCCATAAATCAGGGCGGCAACAGAGGGCAGAGAGGGCAAAGACCTTCAAGCAGACCAGAGGGCGGCAAGTCGTCTCAAAGCTCTGGCAACAGAAGAAGAAATAAGTAGTGTATAATTCTATCAAATGAAATTATACATATTACAAGGAAGAAGATGAAAGCAATCGCACTCTTTAGTGGTGGGTTAGACTCAACTTTAGCACTGAAACTTCTTATAGATCAGGGTATTGAAGTTTTGGCTGTTAACATCAACACGGGTTTTGGAAGTACCAAAGATAGATATGAACACATGCTAAACCTATGCAACCAAGTCGGTGCGGAGCTTAAAGTCATAGACATCGAGAGCGAATTTTTGCAAGATGTTCTTTTTGACCCAAAACATGGATATGGCAAAAACTTCAACCCGTGTATTGATTGTCATGCAAAAATGTTTGCAGTTGCAAAGAGAGTTATGGAAGCGGAGGGCGCATCCTTTCTCATCAGCGGCGAGGTTTTGGGGCAGCGTCCCATGAGTCAAAATAAAGAGGCGATGCAGACGGTGCTTAATGAGAGTAACTGTCAAGGACTTTTGTTGCGTCCTCTCTCCGCAAAAGCTCTTGCACCGACAATCGCTGAGATAAATGGTTGGGTGGATAGAGAAAAACTTGAGGGTATCGTGGGGAGAAGCCGTGATAGACAACTTGAACTTGTGGAGGAGATTGGTCTTAAAGACTTTGAAAGTCCAGGGGGCGGATGTCTTTTGACGGATGAGAACTTTGCCAAAAAGATGTTTGACTTTATAAAACATGATACTTTTGAGGTGAGAGATATCCCCGTGATGAAATATGGTCGCCACTTAAGGCTTCCTGATGGGGCAAAACTTGTTGTTGGAAGAAACAAAGATGAAAATGTGCATCTTCAAAACATTGTAAATGAGAAGTACCACCACATAAAGACACTGGGACTTCCTGGACCTCATTCGCTCCTTAGCAAAAGTGCTACAGAGGCGGACAAAGAGCTTGCGGCAAAAATCATCTTGACATACTGCAAAACAAAAGAAGATACGGCGTATAAGCTCTCTTTGGATGAAAAAGAGGAGATTGAAGCAACACCGCTTGCTTCAAGAGATGAGTTGAAACCTTATACAATTATGTAAATTTGGAGGAACAGATGGCTGGGGTACATTTTGGATTTGATAACTTTAGACAACTTTTGGATTTGACAGTAGGTTTGGCACAGAGGCTTGATGAGAACCGTGCGGAGAGTTTTACGCTTTTGTATTGCGACTTCTCTAAGGTCAAACAATCAGTGATTGACAGCTCGCTTGAACAGATACTTAGAAACTCTGATGCCATAGTAAACAGTAAATCAGACTACTTTTTTATCCTTCCATATACAGACAAATATGGTGCTGGAATCGTTAAAAATATGTTCGTGGAGTTTTTTGCTCAAGAACTTAACTCTCAAATGGTAAGCTACCCCATCGATGGAGAGCATACCAAAGCACTTATACAGGAGCTAAAAGACTGTGTAGGCGTGAAGTTTCATAATGATTTGAGATGTTTGGATGGTTTTAATCCCTACTAAACTCTTTTGATTTTTTGTAAAATTCTATAGCTTCAGAGATTTTTTGCTCTTTATAGATTTTTTTATCGCATACAAACCTACATTTTATCTTTGTATTTTGAGAAGCTTGCAGGTTTGCTTCGCTCTTTTTTGTCTCGTAAGCAGACAAATCCACATCCCTCTTCACTGACTCAAAGGGGCTTTGCGCCCACAACAATAATGGTAAAAGCAGAAGTAGCAGTTTCATAGACAAATTATAGCTCAAATGGAATAGTAAATGCTACTAGTTCCAAAATCTTTGAAAAAGGAGAAGTTATGGTACTGCTTCAGACAAAAAACAGCAAAACCCCATCTTCACCACTCAATCAACCAACAATAGGTGAAAAACCTTTAGTCTCATTTGCAGACCTTTTAAAGGGTGCAGGCAGTTCTAAAGATGCAAAAGTAGCTCAAAATACTTTTGTTGCGCCAGTTGGAGAGCATACGACTATAAAAACAGAAAAAGTATCTTCAAAAACAGAGATACTCGCCGCTCTTGTGAAAAAAGAAGAGAAAACAGCTTCTAAAAGCGATGTAGAATTTTTGGAGTTGAACCCTAGAGTTGTTGCAACATTTAGTAAGGAAGAGATAAAAGAGCTTGTGCATGAAGCTAAAAACTACCTCAAATCGAAAATTCAAGAGAGCGAGGGCTACAAAAAAGCCGAGATAAAAGAGCTTCCGACAACGCTAAAAGGTCTTGTCGAGGTTGCCAAAAAATTTGATATTGATATCGGCAAGATAACCTTTGAAGAGGTACGCTCAAATGCTAAAAACATGCCACAAACAGTTGTGCCAGATGACAAAAAAACAGAAGTGCAAAAAGAGCTTGTTTTAGATAGAAAAGAGTTTAAGGCAGAGATGCCAAAGGCGGAAATATCTAAAGAGCTTAAGGCAGAGACGCAAAAAGCAGAAATACCAAAAGAGGCAATTTCAGAGAAAAAAGAGTTTAAGACAGAAACAGCAAAAGAGCTTAAGGTCGAGTTGCCAAAAACTGAATTATCAAAAGAGCTTAAGGCAGAAGTGCGAACGCCAAAAGAGATAATTCCAGAGAAAAAAGAGATTGTAGCAGAGGCGCAAAAAGAGCTTAAATCCGAGATTTCAAAGTTAGAAACGCCAAAAGAGATAGTTTTGGAGAGAAAAGAGTTTAAGGCAGAAACAGCAAAAGAGCCTAAAGTCGAATTGCCAAAAACTGAACTATCAAAAGAGCTTAAGAAAGAAGTGCAAAAAGAGCTTATTTTAGAAAAAAAAGAACTTAAGCCCGAGATGCCAAAAGCAGAAACGCCAAAAGAGCCTAAAGTTGAGTTGCCAAAAACTGAACTATCAAAAGAGCTTAAAACAGAGGCGCAAAAAGAGCTTAAATCCGAGATTTCAAAGTTAGAAACGCCAAAAGAGATAATTTTGGAGAGAAAAGAGCTTAGAACAGAAACGCCAAAAGAGCCTAAAGTTGAGTTGCCAAAAACTGAACTATCAAAAGAGCCTAAGACAGAAATGCAAAAAGCAGAAATACCAAAAGAGATAGTTTCAGAGAAAAAAGAGCTTAAATCTGAGATGCCAAAAACAGAAGTATCAAAAGAGTTTAAGGCAGAAACGCAAAAAGTGGAAACACCAAAAGAGATAGTTTTGGAAAAGCAAAAAGAGATGACTTCTCGTGGAGAAACTGTTTTTAAAGAAGAGTATAGAGAAAAATTGGGCAGTGAGCGGTTTATGGAGATGCCTAAAGAGCTAAAAGAGCTTCCTCTTTTTAAAACAGAAACTGTGGTGCAACACACAACCACAGAGCAGATAATGCAGGCAAAAGCAGGCAATGCAGTACAAAAAACAGAGCAAAAAGCACCAAAGGAGAGGGCAGATGAGACACTTTCTCTTCTGCTTCGTGGTGAAAAACTATCTGGCGAAAATGTATCGCTTACCGCTGATTTTTCTGTTGCCACGGCTAAGGTCATTGCTCCAACTCTTGGTAATGAGAACAAAAGTTTAGAACAGCTTCTTAAAGGAGAGTCGTTTGCACCGCAGCAAAATGAAAACTCATCCGCCAATATAGAATCCATAGCAACGCACAAAACCGATAGCCTTGAAGTGAAGATGAATGAAGCAAAACAGATGATTAAGTACCTTTCAAACGATGTAAAGAGTGCGATTGACGACTACCGTTCACCTTTTACAAGAGTTAAAGTACAGCTCAATCCGCAAAATCTTGGAGAGGTTGATTTGACAGTGGTGCAAAGAGGTAAAAATCTGCATGTAAACATAAGCTCCAACAACACAGCGATTCAAACACTCTCCATGAACATCAACGAGCTTAGAGTGCAGCTAAACAACAGTGGAATAAATAATGCTACATTTAACTTTAGTAGCGGTTCGCAAAGTAGTGATGCAAACACAAATGCAAATACAGGACAGCAACAGCGACAAAATGAGCAAAAAGCGCATCAAGAGTATGGCTATTTTGAAAATGAAGAGACGCATGAAGAGGTGCTTAGCTCTTTAGAGATTATCGTTCCACGGTATATATAACTTGTTATGCACTAAACGAACTCGTCCGTTTAGAGATAAATAAAATCTGCTTCAAATTTATGAAATAATCTGACACGAATGTGTCAAGCTTTAGTGCCATAGCGGCTAGCGAAGCAAAAGGGACGAGTTCCTTTTGCGGACAAATCAAGGGAGAAGGTTCCCTTAAATTTATGAAATAAATTAAAGGATGAATTATGGCAATCACATCAACAGGTTTAAATGCGGCTACCAATGCAGAGTATGTTGCTTCTAAGACAACGACAGACAAATCAGTTTTAGGCAAAGATGACTTTATGACGCTTCTTTTGGTGGAGCTTCAAAACCAAGACCCGACAGAGCCTATGGACAGCGAGAAGATTTTGACGCAAACGTCACAGCTCGCTGCTCTTGAAGCAACAGATAAAACCAATAAGGCTCTTGAAGATTTGGCTACTGCCATGAGTAGTACACAACAGTTTAGCATGGTCTCTGCAATCGGAAAAACAGCGGATGTTGGGAGCAATGCCATAACGCTGGATAAAGGAAAAAGTAGCTCTTTTGAGGTCTATTTTCCCGATGATATAAAAAAGGGAAGTGTAGAGATACTGGATAAAAACGGAAATATAATAAAATCTTTGGATGTTGGTACAAACGATAAGGGTGTTTATAAATTTACATGGGATGGGACAGATAGTGGCAACAATGCCCTTGACAGCGGCATATACTATGTAACAGCATCTTACACAAACCCAGATGGAGATGCACTCAAAACCAGACTTGGAGCTTACCCCATAGAGTCGGTCAAATTTGACAGCGGCAAAACTTATGTGAAGCTTGGCTCTAGCTATGTTTCATTGGAAAATGTAAAAGAAGTTTACTAAAAAACTGGAGAGCAAAAGATGATTCAGGGATTTTATACAGGTATTAGCGGTATCCAAGCCCATCAGTATGGGATTGATGTTGTTGCAGACAATCTTGCAAATGTTGACACATACGCTTTTCGTGGGTATGTTGCGGAGTTTACTTCTCTCTTTGAAAATAGCGAAACTACAGCTCTCTCATCAGCAGTGGACAGCACTATTGGTGTGGGTTCGATGTTAAATACGATTACTATGGACGAATCAAGAGGAGAGCTTATCTATACGGAGCGGAGTACCGATTTGGCTATTTTGGGAGATGGCTGGTTTGGTATTCAGGGAGAAGATGAGCCTATCTACACGAAAGACGGAAGTTTTGTTTTTGATGTCAATAGAGACCTTGTGACACATGACGGTTACTATGTTTTGGGAACAGTAGGAAATAACTTTTCAAATGGTGTGCTTACCCAGAAATTAGCGGATGTGCCTCTTGGCGAGGCTAGCGAACAACAAAAATTGCGTCTTCCCTCAGACCTTATTTTTCCTGCCGTGCCTACTACAGAGGTTGATTTTTTTGGCAATATAGGCATTGAAGATAGCGTGAGAGTTATCAGTGCGTATGCCGTGGATGCACAAGGAAACAAAAATAGTGTACGCTTAGAGTTTAGCAAGTCAGACCCACAGGTGCTTCCTGGAAGTCAGTGGGATGTAACGGCAACAGCGCAGACCTCCGAGCTTACAACTTCCTATGACCCTTTGACGAGAGAGACGACATATCACCCAGTTGCAGTTTATGATACTCAAACTGGCGTTGTCTCCTTTGATGCTTCTGGTGTGCTTGTCTCCAGTACGCTTGGCAGTCTCAACAACAATGGTACGAGTGTTACCGTAAATCTTGGAACTTCATACGAGGGTATTATCTCTTCAAGTGCCGATTTAAGTGCTTCAAGCGCATCTAACGGTAAAGAGAGCGGAGAGCTTACAGGCTATGATATCAACAAAAATGGTCAGATTATCGCAACATTTTCCAACGGCGAGCAGAGCAGTATAGGTAGTGTGGGGGTTTTTCATTTTGCAAACGACCGAGCGCTTGACCGCCTAAGCGGTACAAAGTTTATGGCTTCATCTAACAGCGGCAGCCCTATTTTTTATAAAGATGCAAACGGACAAAATATCTTGGGAACGGATTTGGCAAACTACCGCATTGAGGGTTCAAATGTCGAGATGGCGGCGGGTCTGACAGAACTTATAATTTTACAAAGATCTTATGACGCCAACGCAAAATCAATCACAACAGCAGATGAGATGCTTCAAAAAGCACTCAACATGAGAGCATAAAAAAGTTCGTAAAGAACTTTGTAAAACGGACGAGTTCGTTTTAGTGTGTAACAAAAAATTGGAACACTAAATGCTAATTACTTTTACTTTTAATCAGAAGGATTTCAGATGTTAAAATCACTCTATTCAGGTGTATCAGGACTTCAGGCACACCAAATCGCAATGGATGTCGAGTCAAATAACATAGCCAATGTCAATACGTCAGGCTTTAAATACTCTCGTGCAAACTTTTCAGACCTTTTAGCGCAAACAAAAGCTATTGCTACTGCGCCACAAGGTGAACTTGGCGGTAAAAACCCAGTACAAGTCGGTCTTGGCTCTACGGTAAGTTCAACAACACGCATCTTCTCGCAAGGTTCTGTTCAAAACTCAGATAAAAATACGGACGTTGCTATTCAAGGGGATGGCTTTTTTATCGTCTCTCCAGATGGTGGCAATACCTATAAATATTCACGCGCTGGAGACTTTAAGTTTGACGCAAGCGGCAATTTTGTTGATAACAACGGCTTTATCGTACAAGGATGGCTTAGAGATTCTGTAACAGGCAAGGTGGATTCAACAGCGCCTATTACAAATATCAACGTCCCTCCAGGGCTTACAACTCCTGCACAGCCCACGCAAAATGTAGTTATCAAAGCCAACCTCAACTCTGGCCCACTTGTAGATACATTTTCTGCGGCTTACAGTGTTCCAGCGGGTGCGCCAAACGGCATCACAAACCCTGGACAAGGAGATGCGTTTGACTCAAATGGCAATCCGATAGAAGCTGATGACATGGGTGTTATGTTCAATGACAGCGGAGAGGCATTTAGCCTTCAAGCAGGACAAGGGATTTGGGCATCTTTTCAAAACTCAGAGGTTGTTGCAACAAATGATGCTGAGGCTTCAACGTATGCAAGAGGAACGGTTGTCAGTGATGACGCAACAGTAAACGGTTCTATGGATATTACGATAGATGGGGTTAATATTGTTGTAACAGATGGTGCTACTAGTGATGTTCATACAGCAGAACAGAATGGTGCAAGATATGCTGAAGCTGTCAATGATGCTCTTGAGGCGGCTGGGAAGGTTGGCATTGCAGCTGCCTATGACAATGTTACAGGGGAGCTTCGTATAACCAACACAAATGCAACGCCTATTTCAATGACGGTAGCAGACGCTGGTTCTAGCGGATTGACTGCAACACCAATCATTGGTGGTAATCAACTAAATCTTACATTTACCCTTGACAACGGCGAAACCAAAACTATAACCACAGCTGGTGGAACGGGTATAGAGAGTGCATCACAAAATGCAGTACGCTATGTCTCTGCTATCAATGCGCAAACACCGACGACTGGAATCATGGCAACATATGATACGGTAACAGGCAGAATAACACTTGTCAATCCAAACAGTAACGATTTGTCGTCACATAATATTCGTCTTACGAGCGTAGGTACGGATGACAATAGTGGTTTTACAGCTAAAACAGATACGACCTCCTATAAATACCAATATGATCCAAGTGGCGCAAGTGCGGTTGTAGATCAGGATAAAACATTTAGAACTATTGCAGATTTGCGTTATGCTTTGGAACAAGAAGCACGTACAACAATAGTGACAACGCCGAGTGTTACAACTCCAGTTATCGTAAGTCTCTCGACGGCAGGCACGTCAAATGAGGTTGACCTTACCATAGACGGTGTGCCGTTTACTATACCAGATACAAACAGTACTCTTACTACCCCTTTGACTGCCGATGAAAACGGAGCTTACTATGCAGCATGGATAAATGCGAACTCAGGCAATCCAGATATAACAGCTGTTTACGACAGCGTTACCAATGAACTTATCGTGCAAAATTACAACACCGCATCTGCTCTAGACTTTGCAGCAGCTCCAGATGCGGCGAATACAGATGGCACATTGACAATCCCGACAGAAACACTTGCCGCCGCAACAGAGGATAGTGTTTTAAATAACATTGAAATTTCTGTAAATGAGCAAGGGAAGTTTCAACTTAAAAATCCAGGCGGTTCAGCAGGGGACTATGATGTAAATCTTGCAATTACTGGTATCAGTCCAAATAGTGTTGCTGGCGGGGGTATCACTGAAAATACACGCTTTACAAGAAGTATGGAAGCACTCAATGCTACACTTCAGGCGGG
This sequence comes from Sulfurimonas sp., assembly GCA_030247515.1. GTDB lineage: Bacteria > Campylobacterota > Campylobacteria > Campylobacterales > Sulfurimonadaceae > Sulfurimonas. The sequence continues at coordinate 12,669 of JAOTSA010000019.1, forward strand.
AAGTACAGGAACTGCTTTTTCACAAAGTTTTAATGCCGCAACACACTCTGCAAGTATCGATATCTTCGACTCTCTTGGTTCAAAACATACACTTAGAACAGAGTATAGAAAAACCTCCGTCGATTCTTCTACTGGAAGTACATGGAGTATGAGAATTAGCGTACCAGAACCAGCAACGATTGATTCTGTAGCACCTTACAATGAACGAGATGGTTTTGTACGTTTTAACAATGACGGCTCTTTGGCAACCTATAATCCGCCAAACGTCTCTTTTACGGCAAACAACGGTTCAGCTCCAAATCAACAAGTATCGCTTGAACTCGGAACTGCAAACCAGTTTGACGGCATGACCAGTTTTGACAGCAAATCTTCTACGTCTGGAATCTCTCAAGACGGATTTACGGGCGGGGATTTGGTCGGTATCAGGATTGACCAGAGTGGTACTTTAGTTGGTTCATTTAGCAACGGTCGTTCATTTGGTTTGGCACAAATCGGTATGGCGAAATTTACAAATAATGAAGGTCTCTCAACCGAGGGCGGAAATGTTTATACACAAACTGCCAACTCTGGAGACCCAATCATCGGAACGGCGGCAACGGCAGGACGTGGGTTTATGCAGGCTTCAGCGTTAGAGGCATCAAACGTTGACCTTTCACTTTCGCTTACACAGCTTATCATTATCCAAAGAGGGTATCAGGCAAACGGTAAGACTATTACCACCTCAGATACGCTACTTGAAACTTTACTAGGTATAAAACGATAATTTTCAACTCTGCTTTGCTATAATTCCTTAATCCCGAGTTATGCAAGAGAAGTTTGTTAAATAATGCTTATGCTTTAGTTTAGGGTGTTTGCAAAAATTTTGAGGTTAACCTAAAGGTTAATCGATGAATTTTTGCAAATGCCCTAAGCTAAATGATGAGTGTTAGGTAATAAATTTCTCTTGCATAATTTGGGATTTTATCAATGAAGGAATTATCATGCGTTTTTCTGCCCCACTCAAATCTAACTCTAAAAAAATTATGTTACTTGGTTCTGGTGAACTCGGCAAAGAAGTTGCTATTGAAGCGCAAAGACTGGGTCTTGAGGTCGTTGCGGTTGACAGATACCAAAATGCTCCAGCACATCATGTAGCTCACCGCTCATATGTCGTAAATATGCAAGACAAAGATGCGATTTTAGAGATTATCCACCGTGAAAAGCCAGATTTTATACTTCCAGAGATTGAGGCTATCAGCATAGATGCGCTTTTTGCGGCAGAAGATAAGGGATATAACGTTATACCAAACGCAAGTGCTGTTAGTAAAACCATGAACCGCAAAAATATCCGCACTTTTGCCGCTGAGGTACTAGAACTTAAAACAGGTGCATATGAGTTTGTAACTACAAAAGATGCCCTTAAGAGTGCGGCAGAGCGTCTGGGCTTTCCGTGCGTTATCAAACCTGTTATGAGTTCTTCTGGACATGGGCAAAGCGTGGCACGAAGCGCAGATGACATTGACGCTTCATGGGAAATGGCAAAAGAGGCACGTGGCGATGCAAGTGAGCTTATAGTTGAGGCGTTTATCGATTTTGATTATGAGATTACGATGCTAACTGCTAGAAACGGCAAAGAGACCGTGTTTTGTGAGCCAATCGGTCATGAACAGCGTGATGGGGATTATGTCTTCTCATGGCAGCCGATGCAGATGAGTGAAGTGGCAAAACAAAAAGCGCAAGAGATGGCTAAGGCTATAACAGACGGTCTTGGCGGTCGTGGTCTCTTTGGGGTGGAACTTTTTGTAAAAGGCGATGAGGTTTACTTCTCTGAAGTCTCTCCTCGCCCACACGATACGGGAATGGTAACGCTCATTACCCAGTCACAAAGTGAATTTGCGCTTCATCTTAGAGCAGTTTTAGGGCTTCCGCTCGGCTTTACTTTTTATGGCGAGGGAGCAAGTGCGGCGTTTAAGTCAGAGGTACACAACTATGCGCCTGTAGTTGATGTCGATGAATCTCTCTTTAGCGACACCTCTTATGTGCGTGTTTTTGGCAAACCTGAAGCACACAAAGGCAGACGCCTTGCAGTGGCACTTGTTTTTGACAAAGCAGACAAAGCACTTGAGAGAGCAAGAGAGCTTATCAAAAAAGTGAAAGACAGCTAATTATCGCTGAGTTAGCTCTTTTTCTCTCGGCTTTTTTGGCGGCAACCATTTTTCCCTTTAGCTCTGAAGTCGCTTTTGTAGCGGCATTAAAGAGTGGTATGCCTCTTCATGAAGCACTCTTTTTTGCTTCAAGTGGCAATACGCTTGCCATCATGACAAACTACTTCTTGGGCTACTTGCTCTATGAAAAAACCAAAACAAAACTCTTTGCATCCAAAATCGGCACGCTCTCTTATATGTATGGACACAAATATGGTTACTGGACACTTTTGCTCTCGCCCCTTCCCATCATCGGTGACCCGCTAACACTTGTAGCAGGTGTTGTTAGGCTTGGGTTTGTTTGGTTTGTTATCATCGCTGGAACTCTAAGAGTTGCTCGGTACTACGCACTTGCTCTTGTGGTATAATCAAGGCATGAAATTTTTAACCATTTTTTTACTCTTTATTGCCACATTATTTGCTCATGAAAAGCTTGAAAAAGTTTCTCTGCAACTCCAATGGCTTGACCAGTTTCAGTTTGCGGGTTACTATGTGGCAAAAGAGAAGGGCTTTTATGAAGATGCGGGTTTTGATGTAGAGATAAAAAAATATAGCAATGGTGTAGATGTTGTGGAAGATGTGTTAAGCCAAAAAACAACTTATGGCATTGGACGCTCAAGCCTTATCTGGTACTTTGCGCAAGGTAAAGAGATTTCGCTTCTAAGTGCAGTATTCCAATCCTCCCCCATCACACTCATTGCTCTTGAATCATCTGAGATAAAAAATATCAAAGATTTTGAATATAAAAAGATTATGATGACTGAAGATGCCATTGAGAGCGCACCAGTTTATGCGATGATAAAATCGGCGCAAGTAAATGAGAAGAGCATAGATTTTAAAAAACATACATTTAACTTAGATCAGCTTGTAGGCAAAGAGGTCGATTTGTATGCGGGCTACAGTTCAAATGAGCCTTTTTTGCTTCAAGAGAGAAACATATCTTACCGCTGTTTCTCGCCAAAGCAAAAAGGGTTTGATTTTTACAGTGATATCCTCTTTACTTCGCAAAAAGAGGCAGTTGAGCATCCACAAAGAGTGGCAAGATTTCAAGAGGCATCACTGAGAGGGTGGAAGTATGCCTTTGAAAATATAGATGAAACAGTGGAAATTATTTATCAAAAGTACAACGTACAGAAAAAGAGTAAAAAAGCACTTCATTTTGAGGCACAAGAGCTGAAAAAACTTGCTTGTGTAGGCGATACGCCTCTTGGAGAGATAGAGATGACCAAGGTAAAGAGGATTTTGGATCTCTACAGAGTGATGGGGTTGGTAACATCTGAGACAGATATACAAAAAGTACTTTTCAATCCAAAAAAAATAGCGTTAACACCACAGGAGAAAAGCTACCTAGAAGAGAAAAAAGAGATTCGTGTTTGCGTACTTGACTCTTTTGCGCCTTTTACTTTTGAAGAGAACGGCAGATTGAGAGGTGTTGGCTATGAGCTTCTTGAAGAGATAAAAAAGCATACAAGTACTCTCTACAAACCTGTTTTTGCAAAAAGCTGGGAGGAATCTTTGGCAAACTTAAAAGAGAAAAAGTGCGATTTGTTGCCTATTGCCACAGAATCAATGTGCAACGCTTCTTTGCATGTAACATCACCATACTACCATGAACCACTTGTTGTGGTAACAAAAAAGACACAAAACTACATAGTGGAGATGGGAAATGTATTGGGTAAAAACTTTGTAGCAACCAAAGAAAATCCTTTTGTATATGAGCTTCAAAGGAGATATCCAAAACTCAAAATATCTTATGTCAACTCCATTGAAGAGGGGTTTGCTGGTGTTGAGGATGGAAAATACTTTGGATATATTGACACGCTAATAGCTGCTGCGTACGCTTTTAAAAATATCTCCAACGGGCATTTAAAGATTGCAGGGCAGTTTGAAGAGAGAGTGGGTATGCGCTTTGGAGTTGCGATAGATGCAGTGCCTCTTTACACCATTTTTGAAAAGAGTGCGCAAGAGATAAAAAGAGTAGGTATGGATAAAATGATTAACCATTGGATCTCTATCAACTATGTTAAAAGTGTCTCATTTGCCTATATTAAAGAGATTTTGGGTGTAGCGGTGTTGCTCTTTTTTATTTTTTGGTACAGACAGCATCTCTTAGATAAAAAGAACAGAGAGTTAGAGACACTCAAAGAAGATTTGCAGTATAGAGTGGATGAAGCGGTACGAGAGATGCAGCAAAAAGAGAGCTACATGTTTCACAAATCCCGACTGGCGCAAATGGGCGAGATGATAAGCATGGTCGCACACCAATGGAAGCAGCCCTTAAGCTCCATAGCGGCACTTCAAATCTCTATTTTAATGGCGATAGAGCTTGAAGAGTATGACCTAAGCGATGCCAAAGAGCGGGAGAAGTTTCTCGTACTTTTAGAAGAGAAGCTCAAAAAAATAGGAGTACAAACACAGGAGCTTAGCGCAATTATCTCCGAGTTTAGCGATTTTTACAGACCAAACAAGCTTCAAGAAGATGTCAATTTTAATGCTTTGATAACAAAAGCGTATAAACTTTTAGAGGATAGCTTGTTGAGTGAAAAGATTGATTTATGTTTAGAACTTAACTCACAAGCAACGCTAAAAATTTTTAAAAATGAGTTCCTCCAAGCGCTCCTCAACATCATAAACAACGCAAGAGAGCAGTTAAAGGAAAAAAATATAAAAGATGCCCAGATAGTGATAAAAAGCTATGACAAAGAGGATGTTTGTGTAGTTGAGATAAGCGATAACGCTTTGGGAATCAAAAAAGATATCATAGAGAAGATTTTTGACCCATACTTTTCGACAAAGTTTGAAAAAAACGGTACGGGACTAGGGCTTTACATGGCAAAGAGTATCATAGAACAGCACCACAAAGGCAAGATTTATGCCCAAAACATATCAAACGGTGCAAAATTTACCATAGAGATAGGCAGACAAAATGAAAAATAGTGTTATTGTAGTAGGAGCAGGCGGAGCGGGACTCATCGCCGCACTTAGCGCACATGAAAGTGGAGCAAAGGTGACGGTGATTACCAAAGAATACCCTACAAGAAGCCAAACATGCATGGCGCAAGGGGGCATAAATGCGGCTTTGGGCAATGCAGGGGAAGATAGCGTTGACGCACATATCCAAAACACGCTCAAATCCTCGCACGGTCTGGCAAAAGAGGGTACAGTAGAGTTTTTATGCCAAAGCGCACCAGAGGCACTAGAGTGGCTTGATGGCATAGGCGTACCTTTTAGCAGAACCAAAGAGGGCAAAATCGCACAGCGAAAACTCGGAGGCGCATCTGCCGCCAGAGCTTGTTATGCGCAAGACTATACGGGGCTAAAGATACTCCACACACTTTATGACAGATGCGTGGCAGAGGGGATAGAGTTTTTAAGCGAGCGTCATCTTTTGGATTTGCTAACACACGGTGATACTAACAAAACGAGCGTTAGCGGTGTTTTGGTTTTAAACAAAAGAAGCGGCGAGGTGGAGGTGCATGAAGCCCAGAGTGTTGTCCTTGCAACGGGCGGATACAGCAGAGTTTTTCACAACCACTCCACCAACTCCGTTGCATCAAGCGGGGACGGTGTGGCTGCGGCATTTAGAGCGGGAGCGGTGCTTAGTGACTTAGAGTTCATACAGTTTCACCCAACAGCGATGCAAAACTCCTCCATCCTTATCTCAGAGAGTGCCAGAGGTGCGGGAGGGTATCTGCTTAACTCAAAGGGAGAGCGATTTACAAACGAACTAGCCCCTCGTGATGAGGTGGCACGTGCCATCCATGAAGAGATGCTTAGAGGCGAGAGCGTCTTTTTAGACATCCGCCATTTGGGCAAAGAATTTATCGAACATGAGTTGCCACAAGAGGCAAAACTTGCAAAACTTTATGAGGGCGTTGACCCCATCCATGAGCTTATTCCCATCAAGCCAGCCGCTCACTACACAATGGGCGGTATCTTGGTGGATGCAGATACACAAACAAACATTGCGGGGCTTTTTGCCTCAGGAGAGTGTGCAAACCAAAGAGTTCATGGCGCAAACAGACTAGGTGGCAATTCGCTTTTAGAAGTCGTCGTTTTTGGCAAAAAAGCAGGAGAGAGTGCGGCACATCATGCAAAAGAAGCTATCCCATTTGCAAATAGTTCTAACCAAAAAGAGTTTTGGGAAGCAAAAATCAAAGAGATTAAAAACTACACAAATGAGATAAATTTTTACCAAACACACCAAGAGCTAGGCGATATTTTTTACAAAAATGTGGGTATTTTGCGAGAAGCGAACTCTATGCAAGAGGCAGTTGCAAAAGTAAAAGAGATGCAAAGCAGACTCTCAAAAATGGGTGTTAGAGATAAGGCAAAAGAGTATAACACAAACCTAACAGAGTTTTTGGAGTTTGCAAACATGTTAGAACTAAGTGAGCTGATTTTACTCTGCGCACTTGAGAGAAAAGAGAGCCGTGGAGCTCATTTTAGAGTGGATGCGCCGCAAAGCGAGATGAGATTTGAGGCAAACTCTCTTATAGGCAGAGATGGGGTGGTACGTTATGAAAATTAGCATAAAGAGAAAAGATGAGTTTGTCTCTTATGAGGCAGAGGGAAGAACACTTTTAGAAGCACTTAACTGGCTCAAGGCAAACGTGGATGCAACACTGGCGTATAGCAGCGGATGCAGAAGCAGTGTGTGTGGAAGCTGTGCGGTGCGAGTAAATGGCAAAGAGGTTTTGGCATGCGCCCACCAACTTCAAGAGGGTGATGTGGTAGAGCCTCTGCAAAATGTCACGATTCTGCGTGATTTGGTAGTTTCTATGGACAAGGCATACGCCATGAATGCAAAAGCAAAAGCACACCAAAGCTCTTTTGTCCAAAACGTGATGCTTGGTGTGGAGGATGAGCAGAGAAACGCACTTCAAAGTGACTGCATCCTCTGCGGTTCTTGTTATAGCGCATGTCCTGTTTATGCCGTAAATGAGGAGTTTTTAGGACCATTCGCACTTACAAGAGTTTTACGTTATGTGAGTGACAAAAGAGAGAAAAACCCAAAAGAGAAGATAGATACCATCCAAACAAACGGCGTTTGGGATTGCACCCTTTGCAACGCATGCACCCTCGTCTGCCCGCAAGGTATCTCAAGCAAAGCAGATATCGAAAAACTTAGAGCAAGAAGCGTGATGTCAGGATATACAGACCCGAGTTTTGCAAATTTCGGCGGCGGCTTTGGGTTTGGATTTGATGGAAGCCCGACATTCTAGCTAACACCATTTTTTATGTTATAATTAAGCACTATGTTATAAAAGGTAAGTAAATGGCAAAAGAGTACTCATTTGATATAAGCGCAAAGATTGATATGCAAAGTTTTAAAAATGCAGTAAATTCGGTGGATAAAGAGGTTGCAAACCGTTATGATTTTAAGGGTACGACCTATGAAGTTGACTTTAAAGAGAAAGAGAAACAGTTGGTGTTAGTCGCATCAAGCGATAACAAACTAGACGCACTCAAAGATGTTGTTATAACAAAACTCCTCAAACAAAACCTCTCTTCCAAAGTTTTAGAGGAAGTTAGAGTTGAAAATGCAAGCGGCAACACAAGAAAAGCTACATATAAAGTGGTGGACTATATAGAGTCAAAAGAGGCGAAAAAGATAACAGCGGAGATAAAAAATCTAAAACTCAAAGTAACTGCACAGATAGAGGGTGATTCCATCCGTGTAAAAGGAGCGAAACTGGATGATTTGCAAAAAGTTATCTCAACTATCCGCTCTATGGAGTGGGAAGCACCGCTCGTTTTTGAAAATATGAGATAGGGAGTGACTATGTCAAAGGTAACCATTCATGATGCAGCGGAGCTTTTAGGAGTATCTAAAGAGGCGATTCACAACCGCATAAGAAGAGGCTCTTTGCAAAGCGTAGTCGAAGATGGCATCAAACTTGTTATCCTTGACAAAGATGAGAGCGTGCAGCCTTTGACAAAAAAAACAACCACACAAAAAATACCCCATCAAACCCCTGACCGCTACTACAAGTTTTTAGAAGAGCAGAACGAAAAGCTCCAGCAAAAAGTAGAGACGCTAGAAAAAGAGACAAGAAGCCTAAGAGACCAAAAAGAGCAGATGCTTATCGAAGAGCGGATAAAAATCGAGTGCATCTATAAAGAGAAAGATGAACAGCTCAAAAATATCATCAATGCCATCTCTTCAAAATTTATGCTTTATACCCCGCAAGAGATGATTGAGGGCGAGATAGCGCAAGAAACCCCAATCCAAGAGGAGAGAAGACTTGTCTCTGTAAACAAACACCTCAAAAGCAGAGATTTTTCAAAAAAAGAGCGCAACAGAATCAAAGAAAATTTTGCAAGAAATGCAAAAGAGGACACCAGAATCATAACCATAGGCAAAAAGTACTACATAGACTTGCAAAAATATGACTACAGCGACTTAATGTAGGTCTCCTTAAGCCTTGAAAATGTACAATTGCATCCCCACAAAGGACAGTTGGGAGAGCGGTTTAATCTACTACCTTGGAAAGGTAGCGTAGGGAAACCTACCGAGGGTTCAAATCCCTCACTGTCCACCAGAAACCCTTACAAAGCCCTATTTTACGGACTTTCCACCATCTAAGCTTTTCAAGTGTGCAACTTTTAAGAATAGTTTAAAATACATCATCAAACGAAAAAACATCTACTATTTTTGTATAAAAATAAAAAATAGCGTTGTTAAATATAGTCTAAAAACAGATAATGTAGAATTTGCCAAATATTTAAGAAATTTGATAGCAAATAAATTGAAAGGCTTTTTAAAAATGACACCCGATGATTTAAGAAAAAGTTTAATGGATGAATTTAACGAAACTTCCAAAAAAAGTTCTATCGGCAATATGTTAAACAATATGCTCAATGATAAATACTCGGTAAGCTATACAATAAATGTCAATCCCGACCCAAATAACCCAGAAGAAACCGAAGAGATGGCTGAAAAAATAGCAAAAGAGCTGGCAAGTAAATACAATCTCTTTGGCAATAACCAAACAACGCCACTACCTAAAAAAGAAGTAGAAGTTGAAAAAATCAACTATAACAACATAGAAGAGTACTTCAATGACTATTTAGATCATAAAATCAATATTGAAAAAAGAAGCATATCAAGCAAAAAAGCGTATATATCAAGTTTTTACTATCTTAAATTTTTAAGCACTCCAGATACTGTTTATGATTTTGCTTTCTTTAAACAATTTCAAAAGAACCTCATGCTTATTCCATCCAACTTAAACAAATTCAAGAAATTTGAAAAGCTGGAAATTGATGAAATTGAAAAAGTTTATAAACAAGAGAAGTATGAAACACTCGCAAACAAAACTATTAACAACCATCTAAACAACATAATTAATTTTTTTGATCATCTGGTTTATAATGAAATCATAGAGATAAATCATGTCAAAAAAGTTAAAAAGTTAGAGGAAGAAGATAGTGAAAAAGTAGCATATAGCGAAGCTGATTTGATAAAAATATTCACCGACAAAGAACTTGAACCTGAACTAAAAGAGTTCTGTAAAGTAGCAATCTATACAGGTTGCAGGATTGGAGAAATTGCCAATATTAAAAAAGCAGATATTGACCTAAAAGAAAAAATTATCAACATCAATGGAACTAAAACCAAAAATGCCATAAGGATTATGCCTATAAATCCAAATATATTGGAAATTATAGAGGATAAACTCCAAAGCAATAAAAGCGAATTTCTGTTTTTTGAAGATAACAACACTGACAGAATAGGCAAGGTTTTAAATAGAAGATTGAATAAAATCATCACAGATGATGCAAAAACATTTCACTCTTTTAGAAAAAATTTCTCCCAAAAAATACTTGAGACCGATGCAGAAGAACACACTAGAAAATATCTAATGGGGCATAGTTTAAACAAGGACATCACGCATAAAATCTATAATCAAAACAAAATGAATATGGATAAACTTTTCAGATGTATCGACGCAATAGAATTTAAAGAAATTGAAAACCTCTCTGATAATGAAGATCTCAATTTACCAGATTTAAAATTTTAGTGAAATCATTTCACATGCTCTTAGGGTTTTGAAAGGGATTGTAATCCCTTCACAAGAAGGATAACCTCTAGGTTTCCTATCTTGAATACAACTATCATATAAGCCCCTTGTTTTCTTAGTTTTAAAAGTTTAAAAAAAAGAAATTTTAATTTTGTAAGATGGTCTATAAACGAATGGAGTTTATAGAACATGAAAAAATTAAAAAACTGGTTTATAGGATTTAAAACAATCAAAGGCGGTGCGGCTGGACTTATAAATATAGCAGATTATATTTATAACGACAAGCATAAAAACCATGTAAAAAACGGGCATGAGATAGTTGCTTTTGAACCTGATAGGAGTAAAAAGATATTGCAGAATATTTTACATATTCAGCAATCAAAGGAAAATGAAACGCTCTTAAAAAGAAAAGGCGGACGACCTGCATCTTTTGGAAAAAGCTTGTTGGTGTCGTTCCCTCCAGAAATCAAGTTATCTGATGAAGCATATAGGACACTCAAAGATAAACTTGTCGATAAATTCATCAAATTCATAAGCGATAACAACAACCTAAACTATACCCCTGAACAGATAGCATATACTAAAAGGTCATTTATCATCTCTTCTGTTCATAAGCAAAAAAACAGTAATGACCACTTAAATATCATCATCCCAAATGTCTTTTTAGATCTCAATAAAAACAAATCCCTAAAACGAGTTGATCTTGGCAAAAAGATGTACAGCCACTTCCTAAAAACCATCACAAACTCACTACTTCTTAATATGGGACATAACTACCTAGATTATCAAATCAAACGCCAAAGAAACAATAAGAACCATAAAAACAAACTCAGCTACACGATAGAGCAACTGCAGGAAGTTTTCAAGGAGATGGATTTTTTAAAAGATATATCTGCCAAACTTGAAAAAAGAATCACTATCTATATGCAGCGGATGCAGAGCGCAATTGAAGAAAAAAATGAGGAAAAGTTTGAAACAAATCTCTCTCTTGCAAATATATCCTATAATAAACTAAAAGAGCAATTGGATGAACAACATATGGAAAAATTAGCAAAATTTGAAGCACTTAAAAAAAGTATCGCAGAAAATAAACCAACCAATTTCAGTTCAAGCCATCCAGCTCCAAAAAGATATTAAGGATGAAAAATGGAATATAGCACTATGGGCAAGATAAAGAAAAAAAAGCCAGATAAAAGCAAAGTTGAGAATTTTGACGATAAAGTAAAAAATGCTTTGTCGCTCCTTGAGCGTTTAAATGTCTCAAATGAGGAAAAAGAGCTTATGACTATGAGCCTTCAAACTATGAGTGAGTTTGTAGCAACTTATTATAAAGAGAAGCAATGAGTCTGTTTTATATATTTCTTTTGAGTATTTTGGAGGATTTTTTGGACATTATAGCAATTGAACCAACGCTGCCATCTCCAACAAGAACTCCTCCAAAAATGAATCCAGATGGCGGGATGTCGCCTCTTAGATAGATTTTTCTAAAATATTTTGGATGTAATACGCAATATGATAGCCATGCTTTTGCATAAGTTCATTGTAGCCCCGTGCTTCAAAAAGTTTAAGCGTTAAGATTTCCTCATCCCGAATCATCTTGGAGTATCTGAGCCATTTTACAAATGCCAGATCTGCTGTTGATTTGTCATTTTTGTATTTGGTTAAAAGCTCGTTATATTTTTTATTGACCTTTTTTGTAATGCCTTTGTATTTCTCGAAATTATCACTGTTTGAGCTATTAGGCGAATTTTTGATAGTTTTGCTTTTTAGAGGCGTTTGTGTGCTTTTTTTAATGGGTTTATTTTCTATCAGCATAAAAGGTTTGGCAATGCGTTCAAACTGCTCGAAGGTGTAGCGGTTTTCACTCTTTTCAACCGATACTAAAAAATTATTGTTGTTTGGTTTCTTGTTTCTGTATCCTGCTAGTCTAAAAATCCTAGCTATGTCAAAAAGTTTATCGAGTGGGTGGAGATGATAGACTATGCCCTTGAGCAGTTGCTTGAAATATGTAAAATCTCCTTTATATGGTTCATTGAATTTATAGATGAGCTGATATTTGTTTTCTGAGGTGGTTATTTTATAGGTTGGCTCTCCAAAATAGTTCTATGATTTTAGGGC
>JAOTSA010000157.1 GCA_030247515.1 Sulfurimonas sp.
TCTTTTGATAAAATCTTGTACTCGGCTTAAGTCGAGTACATATTCATCTGATTTTTCTATTACATCATAAATGGCTTTTTTACCAAGCAGTCTTTCCAATATACTCACAACTTCAAGAATATTATATCTATATGTATTGGCTATATCTACTACAATATTTGGCTCTGAATAGTTCAAATATGCTTCTACAAGCTTTCGCACATCTTCTATTTCGATAACGTAACGATAAGCACCACTATAAACATTAAACTTATCGCCATTAATGATAGCCTCGTATAAAAAATTAATAAGCGTTTTATGATGTTTTAACTTTCCAAAAAGCTGTGGGATTCTAAATATATAATAGTTATTTGAATTTAATCGAATCAGCTCTTCCATCTGTTTCTTATGCTCATAGTACGCATTTTTTGCGTAGTCAGGTGCAGAAAGTGCGCAACTGCTGAAATAGACAATTTTTTTTTCTTTATTTGAGTTCAACATAGATTCCAAAAGGTTTTTTTCCCTTATGAACTCATTTTCATCTTTACAGGTAGAATTTGAGACTCCACTGGCAAAAATAACAACATCACCATGCTCGGATTTTTCAAATTCTTTTGCCAATTGACCACTTCCAACTATCACCAACTCTCCTTTTCTTTTATACAATTCAATCTTGATAATACATCATCATTTTTTGATTTCTCGGATGATTCCAATCACCTATATATTCAACTTTCCAGCCCGCATTCTGTCCGAAACTAATCATTTGACCTTTAGTATAAAAAAAGTTTACTAAGCTATGAGAATATTCCAAAGGAGTATCAGCAACCAAATCAGCTTCAAAAAAAGTAGCAAAAAATTTATGTTTTTTATTACCAATAAATTTCTTCAGATTTATTAAACATAGCTGGATATCTGCTTCTATTAGATGGGTAAAAAGAGATTGGGCTATTGAATAATCTGGTACTTTAGAAAACTTGGAAAACTCAAAGCTATCACTAACAGCAAACTCAGGCTTTTTTTCATTCACTTTTTCAATTCCAAGCTCTTTTTCTATTCCTATACGAATAAGCTCTTCTTCTTTATCTATTCCTAGATAATGTTCTACCTTGAGATAATCAATAAAGTGTATCCCTGCTCTCAGTGGACCACACGCTATATCAAGTAGTATGTCATCAGCATTTAGCCCTCTGGCTTTTAAAAAACTTATTTGCAAAAGACCCAATTCATCCCATAAACCACCTACATAATTTCGGTGTCCGATTTCATTTATACCTACAGTCCCTTCTTTAGGCAATTCTTTATTTTTATCAAGCTTGGCAGGAGTAAGAGTTTTTTTGTATTGATTTACCCACTCATCTGCAACTGAACCAGAAACTTTTTTCAATCTTCTGTCGGCAAGTTCTATATTAGTAACATTCAATTTTGATGCGAGGTCGTTGACATAAGTTCTATCATTTACCACCTCTTCATAGACAATAGGTTGTACCTCTAACTGAAATCGTTCGATAAACTCATCAAGAAACTTTTCTTCAGACTTGATTTTTTCAACTTCAGTTTTAATCTCTTCAAAATCGTAATGCAATACCGATTCATCACGTTTTTTTGAGACATTACCCAACATTCCTTCCATTCCAGATGCGTTGTCAACCGTATGATAAACATTTGTTTGTCTTGCCATTATGCGCGAAACTGCCTGTGCTACTTTATCATTTCTAATAACACGCGCAAAAATAGAATCTTTAAAATAGGTATAAAAAACTTCCTGATAATCATTGCCTTGACTGATATTTACCTCTTTAAGTGCTTTTCCTATCCGCGCTATTTGATTAGACATTATTTTGATAGCCGAAAGACCATTTGAAGTTTTTCCCTTTTCAAATACATTATCAATTAATGTTTTCATTTCTTCAGAAGAAACTTTCCCTAAATTTTCTATTACTTTAATAAAATGTTCGGAAGGCTTTCCTAATACTCCTGTTTCTGCAATATCATTACACACAATTATGCTACCGTTTTTTTGCGTTGCTAAAATTACAAGATTTTTTGATAATTTTATATCTCTATTAACTCTAGTTGACTTAATTAAATGAGAGCTATCCTTTTTTGATAAGTTAAATTTGAGTATATCAATGAGATATATTATTCCATCAATAGTATTAAAATCTATATCGCTTGGAATACAGTTCATATCTACTAATTCTTCTAATTGTGGCACTGCATTAATTGCGATAGATTCCAACTGTTCTTCAGACTCAATAGCATGTTCACAGAAATTCCGTGTTTCTTTTAATGAATTTGCTATCCTGTCTTCCATATATAAGATATCATCCTT
>JAOTSA010000020.1 GCA_030247515.1 Sulfurimonas sp.
TTACAAAGCAGAAAATAAATAATATTGTAAACGAATATGAACATTTACACTGTTGTCAAAGAGGCTTTTAGATGCCAAGCAATATTAGAAAATACCAAGATAGACTCAAAAAATCTTTTAAAATAGAGTATAAAAGATACCTTTATAACACTATAGATTTCAATGACAAGATGGTAGGACTCTTCGGTGCAAGAGGTGTTGGCAAAACAACCATACTTTTTCAATACCTCAAAGAGCTAGAACTGCAAAACAAAAAAGCACTTTATATTTCACTTGATTATCCTTTTTTAAGTGGCGTTGATTTGATTGATTTGATTGAAGAGTACGCAAGCGAAGGTGGGGAATATTTACTTCTGGATGAAGTGCATCGCTATGAAGATTTTAGTTCAAACCTCAAAACCATTTATGATTTGTTTGATATAAAAGTCATCTTTACTAGTAGTAGTGCTACTTCTATTTTGAATGCAAAAAGTGACTTGAGCAGAAGGGTTACTCTTTATAATCTTAATGGTTTTTCTTTTAGGGAGTATTTGGAGTTCAAGCACAAAATAACACTGAGTGTATTTGATATAAAAGATATTTTTTCAAACCATACTCGGATAGTTAAAAATCTGCCATTAACAAATATAGATATTCTAAAAGAGTTCAAAGAGTACATAGAAGTGGGGTATTATCCATTTTATTTTGACAAACAAACATCGTATTATCAAAACCTACTCAACACTATAAATCTCACTATTGATTTGGATTTGACATCCTTGGGACTCGTTGAGCAAAAATACACATATAAACTTAAAAAGCTTCTTGAGGTAATATGTGAAAGCAAACCGTTTGAAGTAAACTACACAAAAATAGCCGCATTAGCCGAGATAAGCAGAGTCAAACTTTATGATTATCTCTCCTATTTACATGATGGGCAAATGTTACTTATGGTTGATGAAAATGTTAGTGGTCTTAAAAAAGTCCAAAAAGCTGCCAAAATATACCTAAACAATACAAATCTTTTGTTCGCATACTGTGAGAGCTGTGATACGGGAACTGTAAGAGAAACTTTTTTTGCAAATCAAGTAAGCCATAAATACAAGCTTCATATTTCTAAGCAAGGTGATTTTATAGTGGATAAAACATACACGGTAGAAGTGGGCGGTAAAAGCAAAGATTTTTCACAAATCAAAGATATGCCAAATAGTTTTGTAGCTGCAGATGATATAAAAGTCGGAAATGGCAACAAAATCCCTCTTTGGCTTTTTGGGTTTGTTTATTAGCAAAGTAGATTTTAGAAAATAAAAAGAAGAGAGACAATGAATAGCCAAAAAAAATCTTATGATAACAAACCCCTCATCTCTATCATAACAGTAGTCTATAACGGCGAAAAACATCTTGAAGAGACCATTTTGAGTGTCATAAACCAAACTTACGACAACATAGAGTACATTATCATCGACGGCGGTTCAACGGACGGTACGCTTGAGATTATCAAAAAGTATGAAGATAGGATTGATTATTGGGTAAGTGAAAGAGATGGCGGGATTTATGATGCTATGAATAAGGGGATAAGGTTGTGTAAAGGTGAGATTATCGGTATTGTGAATGCGGATGATTTTATCTATCTTGATACATTGGCAAAGGTAAGTTCTGCTTTGCAAGATCAAGAGGTCATGTTTGTCTATGCAAAGCTGGATTTGCTTGGCGAAGATGGAAAATTTTTTAAGACCATTGATTCTATAGGAGAAGAGCATATCAAATATAGAGTGTTTAAGCATATGCCATTTTTGCACCCGACAATGTTTGTCAAAAAAAGCGTTTATGACCAAATCGGACTTTTTGATACTGGCTATAAACTAAGTGCCGATTATGATTTTACACTGAAGCTGGTAGAAAATGGCATAAAATCTAAGAGACTTGATTTTTCAACAGGAGTTTTTAGGCTAGGCGGGCAAAGCGGTGGAGTCAAATCTTATATTGAAAATCATAGATTACTTTTGCGACATGGTGTAAATCCTCTTTTTGTTTATGTAAATACGGCTATTTTGCTTACAAAGTTGTTTTTTAGAAGGCTTATAAAAAGATGATTTCAGTAGTGATTCCTTGCTATAACTCCGAATCAACGATAGAGATGACTTTAGATTCTGTAGCAAATCAAACCTACAAAGATTTTGAGATTATCTTAGTGGATGATGGAAGTTTTGACAATACAAAGCAGAGGATAGAAGCTTTTTTTAAAAACAAAAATATAGCATATAAGTATATTTACCAGACAAACAGAGGAGTTTCAGCTGCACGAAACAGAGGCATAAGAGAGGTGCGAGGCGAGTATATAGCCTTTTTGGATTCTGACGATATGTGGCATCCGCAGAAGCTGGAGATAGTGTCAAATATTTTAAAGGATGCTTCAATAGATATCTTAGGGCATGCGCATACTTTTAAGAGTAATTTTTCCAACCATTATGGGTTGTGTGTATTAAAAAAAGTATCTTTTTTCAAACTGCTTCTAAAAAATTTTGCAACAACGCCGAGTGTTGTAATCAAAAAAAAGAGTTGCGGTTATTTTGATGAGAAGATGAGATATACAGAAGACCATGAACTATGGTTGCGCATGGCACTTGAGAATCAACTCTATTTTTGTGATTTGCCTTTAAGCGTTATAGGAAGAGAACCATTAAGCGAGGGAGGATTAAGCGCAGACAGATGGGCTATGAGAAAAGGCGAGCTGCAAATGTATAAAAATATAGTGCGTTATAAAAAAAGCCTACTCCCTTTATACCCATTTTTAGTGATTTTCTCTCTTTTAAAACATGTTAGAAAATTTTAGAGGAGTGCAAATGCCCCAAATGAACGCTTCAATAGTTCTTTATCACAACGAAAAAGAGCAGGTTTTAAAGGCTATGAAGAGTTTTTTAGATACCTCTTTGGATGTCAAACTCTACCTTGTCGATAACTCTGCAAATGATGCGTTAAGAGCTTTGGCGGATGTGGATAGAAGAGTGGAGTACATCTTTAACAACGCAAATCTGGGCTATGGAGCAGGACACAATATCGCTATGAGAAAAAGCATAGCCCAAAACGCCTTTTATCATTTGGTTTTAAATCCTGATGTTTACTTTCAAAGCGGTGTCATAGAAAATATTTTTAGATACATGGAGCAGCATCCAGAGGTAGGTCATCTTATGCCAAAAGTTTTGTATCCAGATGGTACAAATCAAAAATTGTGTAAGCTTCTACCAACGCCTCTGGATCTGTTTGCAAGAAGGTTTATCCCCATACAGTCGCTTGTGGATAGAGTGAACAATAGATATGAACTTGGATTTTTTGACTATGCTTCAATTGCAGAAATCCCTTTTCTCTCTGGGTGTTTTATGTTTTTAAGAACAGATGTTTTAAAGCAAAATTGCCTATTTGATGAAAATTTTTTTATCTATCTTGAAGATGCCGATTTGAGCAGAAGGGTGGCAAAAATATCAAAAACCATCTTTTATCCAGAGGTCTCTATCTACCACGAGTACCAAAGAGGGGCGCATAAAAATAAAAAGTTGTTGTGGTTTTTTATACAATCGACTTTTACATATTTTGGCAAGTATGGATGGTTTTTTGACAAAGAGAGAGAGATACTCAATGCCAAAGCGTTAGAAACTTTAGGCTTTAAAAGATGAAAAAACTCCTATTGACAGGTTCAAACGGTTTTATCGGTGGCTATTTTATAAGTAAGTATCACAACATGTATGACATAAAAACATTTAGTTTTTTGCATAATGATATAGATAGTTTGGATTGTAGCGGTATAGATGTAGTGGCGCATCTCTCTGCTTTGGTTCATCAAATGAGTGGGGCAAGTGAGGCGGAGTATGAAAGAGTAAATGTTACCCAAACCCTCAAGTTGGCAAAAAAAGCCAAAGAAGCGGGGGCGGGGCAGTTTGTGTTTATGAGCAGTGTAAAGGTTTACGGCGAGGAAACAACCCATAAATATAGTGAAAATAGTATCTGTAATCCTAAAGATGAATATGGTAAAAGTAAACTAAGGGCAGAAATTGAACTTCAAAAACTAGAAGATGAAAATTTTAAAGTAACTATCATAAGAACTCCCATCGTCTATGGCTATGGAGTAAAAGCAAATATAAAATTACTTATAAAGTTAGTTGGCAAACTCCCAGTCTTGCCTTTTGGAAAAATAGAAAATAAAAGAAGCATGGTATATGTCGGCAATCTTTCTCATTTGGTAGATGAAGTGATTGTACAAGAGAAAAACGGGATATTTTTAGCAAGTGACGACAAGCCGCTTAGCACTTCAAACCTCATAGAATTAATAGCCAAAAATCTTGATAAAAAAGTATATCTTATAAAAATACCGTTTTTTGACGTTTTACTTAAACTTTTAAAACCATCATTTTGCAAAAGACTTTACGGCAGTTTAGAGATACAAAACAGTGTGACAAAAGATATATTAAAATTGAAAAATCCATACAGCATAGAAGATGGTATAAAGCACATGATAAAAGGTGAATTTTAAAATTTGTGATACAATTATGTACGATAAAATGTAAGAAATAAAGGGAAAAAGATGCAAGTAGTAAGTATGACAGAGGCAAGAAACAATTTTAAGGCGATTTTTGATGCGGTTTTTTTGAACAACGAGGAGGTTATCATCCACAGAAAAGGGAGAGAAAATGTGGTTGTTATACCGTTTGATGAGTATGACATGCTAAAAAAAACAATATCTCATGACTACATGTCTTGGCACAGAAAAGAGTTGGAAAATATTGGCAAGATAGGATTTGATTCAAGAAGTTTTGTTGATGATGGCGAGGATTATTCCAAATGGTAGGAAAAATTTACTTAGCAAAGATATATTTTACAGACTTAAGTGAGTACAAAATTAGACCTGTTTTAGTCATAAAAGAGCTAGGCGAAGACTGCGTATGTTTGCAGCTAACAACTCAATATCAAGATAGCAATATTACTATATCAAATAGTGATTTAATAGATGGAGAACTCAAAAAAGAGTCATTAGTGGTCGTTCCAAAAAATTTTACACTGCATAGTTCGATATTGTTTAAATATCTAGGAACGCTAAATCAAAAAAAGCAAGAAGATGTTTATAAAATATTTTGCCAAAAAATAGGATGTAATGGCTAGCGATGATATACATAATATTATTTATAGTATCGTTTTTGCTCACTTACCTTATAAAAAATTACGCCATCAAAAAATCTATTTTAGCTCATATAAATGAGAGAAGTTCTCACGCCGTTCCTACTCCTCATGGCGGGGGGATTGCTATAGCCGTTAGTTGGTTTGTTGGGTTGTTTTGTCTCTATAGTGTCAATCAAATAGAGCCAAATCTTTTTTATGCTCTGCTTTTTGGAGTAGTTATATCGTTGGTTGGATTATTTGATGACATCTATGAACTAAGCCCTAAACTTAGGCTTATGATTCATGCGCTTGTAGCTTTTGGCGGACTTTATAGTTTGGGCGGTTTTCATGCCTTGACATTTGGGGTTTTTGAGATTCAAAACATTGTTGCTACAAATCTGTTTGCTTTTTTTATGATTATTTGGTTTGTAAATCTCTATAATTTTTTGGATGGGATAAACGGTTATGCGGGAAGCGAGGCGATTTTTTTAAGTTTTGCTGGGTTTTTGCTCTTTGGTGGAGACCATTTTTTGGTTTTGAGTGTTGCCGTTTTAGGATTTTTGGTTTGGAATATTCACAATGCAAAGATATTTATGGGAGATGTCGGAAGCACTCTTTTAGGCTATAACGTGGCAATTTTTACAATATTTTATGCAAATCATGAAGCTTTGGATTTTTGGGTATGGATGGTTTTGTTTGGACTCTTTTGGTTTGATGCTACTTTGACATTGATAAGAAGAAAGATAAACGGCGAAAAGCTCTCTCAAGCGCATAGAAAACACGCCTACCAACGGCTTGTTCAAGCTGGATGGAGTCATACAAAAGTAGTATGTTACGCTATGGGGTTGAATATTTTACTTTTTTGCATTTTCTATTTTACACAAAGTATATTGTTCTCTTTTTCTATGATGTTACTGCTTTTATATAGCGTTATCAAGTTTGTGGATAAGAAGAAAAATTTTTTATGAAATCAATGTAAAGAGGTGGTGGCTAATCTCGGAATCGAACCAAGGACACGCAGATTTTCAGTCTACTGCTCTACCGACTGAGCTAATTAGCCACAAAGTTTTTTAAAAGAGGTGGTGGCCAATCTCGGAATCGAACCAAGGACACGCAGATTTTCAGTCTACTGCTCTACCGACTGAGCTAATTGGCCATCTTTTAAGAGCGCAATTGTATCTGCTTAGGACTGAAAGTTAGCTTATGAGGGCTTGAAATGCCTCTACAATTGCGATTTTCTCTAGTTCTTTTATCTTTGCCTCAAGAGAATTGGTAGTTTCATCTTTGACTAGAGAGAGCTTTTTTTGCAAGATAATCTTGCCCTCATCATAGTTTTCATCCACTTCATGAAGAGTAACACCGCTTACTTTTTCACTGTTTTTTATAACGGCTTCATGCACAAAGCGACCGTACATTCCCGCTCCGCCGTAGTTTGGAAGGAGGGAGGGATGGGAGTTGATGACTTTGAAATTTTGTGTGATGTTTGCACCAACTTTTTTCATATAGCCAGAGAGAAAAATAAAATCGCATCTGTATTTGTGTAAAAGCTGCTCTATGGCGATATCTGGGTTTGTCTCTGTTTTTGTATTTAGTACAAAATGGTCTATACCGTAAGATGCTGCTTTTTCTAAAACCGTGGCACTGGAGTTGTTGGAGATAACAAGAGGAATCTCGATGGAGAGTTTGCCGCTCTGCATCGCTTCATATAGTGCGACAAAACCGCTTCCGTTATAGGATGCAAGGATGGCAACTCTAGGCACTATAAGGCTCTGATAGCGGCTTTGAACTGCTCGCCTCTGTCGGCGTAGGATTTGAACTCATCAAGGCTTGCAGCGGCTGGAGAGAGGAGGGCTA
Source organism: Sulfurimonas sp. (assembly GCA_030247515.1). Lineage (GTDB taxonomy): Bacteria > Campylobacterota > Campylobacteria > Campylobacterales > Sulfurimonadaceae > Sulfurimonas. The sequence goes on from JAOTSA010000020.1 coordinate 6,982, forward strand.
CTTCATCTGTTTGTAAAACTTTGTCTATTTGAGCAACTGCATCAGCGAGATTTTTGCAAAGTTCAAACGCAACACCATACTGCTGTGCAAGTGTGCAAAGCTTCTCTTTGTTTGAACCGATAGTGTAAATCTTGACATCACAATTTTGCAGATACGCAAAGAGTTCACTCAAATCAACTCCTTTGTCATCCCCACCCAAGATAAGCCGTACATGATGCTCTTTGTAGCGTTTGAGTGCCACAATGGTCGCATCAAGGTTTGTAGCTTTTGTGTCATTTACCCAGAGGCGATTTTTGGAGTCTCTTAGCTCCTCTTGTCTGTGCGGGTCTATAACAAAGGAGTTGATTTTTGCATAGTCAACTCTGTCAAAAAGGATTTTATCAACCGCCATTGCTAAAAGCGCATCCATCAAAAATGCACCTTTAAAGCTGACTTTGTCTATCTCTATGCCAAAAGAAGATGCCAAATCCCTCTCGTCTTTGTAGGTGATGAGATGTGCCGCTGTTTTGACATCTTTGTACGCTTCAGGGATTATTGCCACCTCACCCTCGCGCATCTTTGAAAGAGGTTTTAGTTTTGCATCGATATACTCTTGCATGCTTCCATGCCAGCTGAGATGGTCAGGCGTGATGGGGAGCAAAACATAGATATTTGGCGTAGCTTTTTTGGTGTAGTGGATGGTAAAAGAGCTTGTTTCAAGTATCCAGATTTGGGCATTTTGGTCAAGCTCACCAAGCGGCGTTCCTATGTTTCCGCCCTCAAGTGAGCCATTTTCTTTGAGAAGATACTGCATCATTTGCGTTGTTGTTGTTTTGCCGTTTGTGCCGCTTATCCAGATGGTTAGAGGTGCTGCGTTTGCAAAACAGTCATATTCGCTTATAAGATTTTTGGCTTTTTGTATCAGCGTATTTGAGGGTGGAATCCCAGGGGATGGTATCTCTAGGTCTGAGTAGTTTGGGTCAAAATCAAAGGAAGGTTTTATCTTGTAGCCATTTTCGTCTGTAAATGGTTTTGAGCATTTGTCATCATAAAAAACTGGGTTTGAAAAGAGTTTTGCAAGAGCTTTTGTGGTCTTGCCGTAGCCAAATAACGATACTCTTTGCATTAGCGAATCTTTAGCGTGATAAGAGCGATGATATTTGAGAGCGTTGCGATAATCCAAAAGCGCACGATTATCTTGTTTTCCGCCCAGTTTTTCATCTCAAAGTGGTGGTGGATGGGAGCCATGAGAAAAACCCTCTTTTTTCTAAGTTTGTAACTTCCTACTTGAAGTATGACCGATAGCGTCTCTATAACAAAGATAGAACCCATAAGCAGAAGTAAAATCTCACTCTTTGTGATGATGGCAAGATAACCCAAAAATGCACCGATAGTGAGTGAACCGCTATCTCCCATAAAAACCTCTGCTGGGTGGCAGTTGTGCCATAAAAAGGCAGTCAGTGCGCCGATGAGTGCGCTAGAGACGATAGCGACCTCGCCAATGTTGATATTTGGCATAAGCAAGTAGGAGCTAATCGTTGCATTTCCAGTGATGTAGATGATGATACTCAGCGAGGTAAGAGCCGTGATGGATGGAACTGTTGCAAGCCCGTCAAGTCCATCAGTTAGGTTTACCGCATTTGATGTTGCGATGATAACAACAGTCCAAAAAATAACGGCAAAAAAGCCCATATCTAAAACAGGATTTTTCAAAAAAGGAATATAAAGTTGCGTGTTAAAATCCCCTAGACTATATAAAAAAAGTGACATGGCAAATGCAAAAAGAGTTTGTAGTAAAAGTTTTGTTCTTGCTTTTAAACCTGCAAGATTTTCATTTTTTTTGATTTTTGCAATATCATCTTGAAACCCTATAAATGCAAAAAGAACAAGTGTGGCAACCGCTCCGATGGCGTAGAGATTTGAAAATTTGATACTAAGAAGTGAAGCAAGAATGGTCGCAAAGATAAAGACTATACCGCCCATTGTAGGTGTTTTTGCCTTACCTTGATGACGCTGGGGCGCCCACTCGTTGATAGGTTGTACGCTTGAAGTAGCTTGCGCCCATCTGATAAAACGAGGAAGAAGAAAAAGTGTAAAAAAGAGTGCAAGAAAAAATGAGATTCCCGCTCGAACGGTAATGTAGCCAAGAAGATTGATATGAAAAATTTCAGAGAGCCAAAAAAGCAATGTAAAAAGTCCTTTATGTAATAAAAATGACATTATAGTATAATTGCATAAAACTATCATTATGAAGGATTTTCATTGGCAAAAAAAGCTATTTTGGTTATAACTGATGGTATCGGTTATAGTGCAAAGACTGAGTTTAACGCATTTTACAGCGCAAATAAGCCGACTTATGAGAAGCTTTTTAGCAAAACACCACACTCTCTAATAAATACATTTGGACTAAGTGTGGGACTTCCAGAGGGGCAGATGGGCAACTCGGAAGTGGGACATATGAGCATTGGGAGCGGGAGGATTTTGTATCAGGATTTGGTCAAAATCTCTTTGGCACTGAGTGAAAACAAGTTTGGCGAAAATCCAGAATTTCAAAATCTTTTGGCGCAAACACAGAGACTTCATCTCATCGGACTTATGAGTGATGGCGGTGTTCATTCACACATAGACCACTTTATGGGGATAGCCGATTTGGCAGCACGTGAGGGCAAAGAGGTCTTTTTGCACCTCATAACTGACGGCAGAGATGTCTCGCCTACCTCTGCAAAAACATACCTTCAAAAAGTCGCTATGCACACAAATGAGAAGATAAAAATAGCTACTATTTCAGGGCGTTTTTACTCCATGGACAGAGATAACCGTTGGGATAGAGTGCAAAAAGGGTACGGGGCGATGGTGGACGCAACACCAAAAACCGACATGAACCCTGATGCTTACATCGACGCATCTTATGCAAAAAATGAGACGGATGAGTTTATAGAACCTGCCGCTTTTGGCTCATATGAGGGCATGAGAAATGGGGATGGAATTTTAACTATAAATTATAGAAGCGACCGCATGAGAGAGCTTGTCACTGCTCTTGGAGATAGAAATTTTAGCGGTTTTGCAAGAGAGTTTAAAAAGCTTCATATTGCCACGATTACGGAGTATGACAAGAGTTTTGCTTACCCTGTTTTGTTCTTGAAAGATTCGCCGAAAAATACACTCTCTGAAGTGATTTCAAGGGCGGGTTTGAGACAGCTTCACACCGCAGAGACCGAAAAATACGCTCATGTAACATTTTTCTTCAACGGCGGCGTGGATGAGCCGTATGAGAACGAGACAAGGATTTTAATCCCATCTCCAAATGTAAAAACTTACGATGAAAAACCGCAGATGAGTGCGCCTGAGGTCGGCGAGGTAGTTTTAAAGGCTATGGATGATGAGTATGATTTTATAGTCGTAAACTTTGCAAACGGCGATATGGTAGGACATACGGGAGATTTTGAAGCGGCAAAAATTGCGGTAAATACTGTGGACACTGAGCTTGGAAAGATTGTAAAAAAGGCAAAAGAGAGAGAATATGCTCTCATTATCACTTCAGACCATGGAAACTGTGAAGAGATGAGAGATGACGAGGGACACATTTTGACAAACCATACGGTTGGAAAAGTGTGGTGTTTTGTCGAGGCAGAGGGTGTAAGCAAGGTTGAAAACGGCGGGCTGAACAACATCGCTCCGACTGTTTTAACGCTTATGGGGCTTGAAATCCCATCTGAGATGGATCATAGTCTGGTTTAAAAAATAAAATTAAAGGAAATTTGGATGAAATTTAGCGGAAAAAATGTTTTAGTGACGGGTTCTAGTCGTGGTATAGGTGCGGAGATTGCAAAAGTTTTGGCAAGTTACGGGCTTAAAGTTTGGATTAACTACAGAAGTGGTACGGTGGAGGCGGATGCCATAAAAGATGCTATTGAGGCGGCTGGCGGAAGTGCGGCGGTTATCGGTTTTGATGTAAGCAATGAAGATGCGTTTGTGGATGCGATAAAAACTATCGTTGATTGTGACGGAGAGTTAAGCTACCTCGTAAACAATGCGGGGATCACAAACGACAAACTAGCCCTAAGAATGAAGAGCGAAGATTTTATGTCGGTAATCAACGCAAATCTTCTCTCATGTTTTGTGGGATGTCGTGAAGCGATGAAAGTGATGAGAAAGAAGAAGTTCGGTTCAGTCGTAAATATCGCTTCTATCGTCGGAGAGACGGGCAATGCAGGTCAGACAAACTACTCTGCAAGCAAGGGCGGCGTGATTGCCATGACAAAAAGTTTTGCACTTGAAGCTGCAACTAGCGGCATCCGTTACAACACTATCACCCCGGGGTTTATTGCAACAGAGATGACGGATGTTTTAAGCGATGAGATAAAAGAGAGCTTTACTTCTAAAATCCCGATGGGGCGTTTTGGAAATCCTGCTGAAGTGGCGGAGGCAACGGCATTTTTACTCTCAGACCACTCAAGCTATATCACGGGAACAACTCTCAAAGTAAACGGTGGCATGAACATGGCGTAAGCCAAAAAAGGATAAAAGATGAACATAGCGGTATCGGCATGTTTGCTCGGCGAGAAAGTCCGATTTGACAGCGGACATAAACATGACAGGTTTGTTACCGATGAGCTTGGACGATACGCCTCTTTTGTCCCTTTTTGCCCAGAAGCCATAGCTTTTGGTACGCCTCGTTCCTCTATCCGTTTGGTAAATATGGAGGATGGTTACAACATTATCTCCAACAAAAACGGTACAAATCTCACAAAAGAGCTTCAAGACAAATCATATCAAGAGCTTCACAAAATCGCAGGCACAAATCTAAGCGGTATCATTTTTAAGTCCAAATCCCCAAGTTGCGGTATGGGAAGTGCAAAAGCTTACTTAGAGAACGGTTTTGCCGACTCAAAAGCCGACGGTATGTTTGTAGCAATCTGCAAAGAGAAGTTTCCGCTTCTGCCGATGGAAGAGGAAGGTCGGCTTCAAGATGATTGGCTTAGAGAAAACTTTATCATGCAGCTCTTTGCCTATGATGCTATTGAAAAGCTAAAAGAGAGCAAGCCTGACATGAAGGCGGTTGTCGATTTTCATACAAGAAACAAATTTCTGCTTCAAGCAAAAGATGAGAAGCTCTACAGAGTGCTTGGAAATATCGTAGGAAATCATGAAAACCTCACGGTTGAGGCACTTTTTGCAAATTATGAGTACAACTTTAAAGTAGCCATTGCCAAAAAAAGCTCCATCAAAAGAAACAGAAATGTTTTAGAACACATGAGCGGTTTTTTTAAAAACGAGCTTAGTTTTGAAGAAAAAGAGGTGCTGCATGAACAGATTGAGGAGTACGCAAAAAAGATAGTCCCTCTCATCGTCCCGCTCTCCACCATCAAACTTTATGCCAAAAAACACAAAACCGCCTATCTTTTAGGGCAAACATTTTTAGAACCCTACCCAAAAGAGCTTGCTCTTCGCTCAAGTCTGCTTAGTTCCAAATGAAACGCATCCTCTGGTTTAGAAGAGATTTAAGGGTGGATGACAACCCGCTCCTCTCTTTTGGCGGAGAGGTTTTGCCTATCTTTATCTTTGATGAAAATATCCTAAAAGAGCTGCCGCCAGATGACAAAAGAGTGAGTTTTATCTTTTATCATGTAGTAAAACTCAAATCCGATTTGCAAAAGATGGGACTGAATCTTAAGATTTTTTACGGCAAACCTGAGGAGATTTTTACGCAGTTTAAGGGTTTTGATGAGGTTGTGGCATCGGGAGATTATGACGCTTACGCAAAAGAGCGAGACACTAAAATCTCTCACATGTTGCACTTTCGTTACCTAAACGACACCTACATCTTCAAGCCAAAAGAGATACTAAAAGAAAGCGGCGAACCTTACCTTGTTTTTACACCGTTTTATAAAAAAGCCAGAGCTGTGCTTGCTCATAAAAACAGAGATACGGCAAAAATCGCAGAGCATATTTTGGTACAAACAGAGTACAACGGCATCGAAAAAAATGGTAAAATAGTCGCATTGACGCTTGAAAATTTGGGATTTGCAGAACAAAATATCGAGATAGTAAATCCACATAAAAAGCTGGAAGTATTTTTAAAAAAGATAGATTCGTATCAGCAGATGCGGGACTATTTGTCCTCTGATGCGACTTCTGAACTTAGTGTTGATTTGCGCTTTGGAACGCTCTCTATCAGGGCGGTTTTAAGAGCCATTTTTTCTTTAAAAGGTGCAGATGCAGAACCATTTGTGAGACAACTTATTTTTAGAGATTTTTACGCTTACCTGCTTTTTCATATCCCGACTTTAGAGGTACAAAACTACAAATACGCCTTTAACGGTATAGAAGATGAAGAGAAGTTCAGAGCCTTTTGCGAGGCGAGAACAGGTGTTCCTATAGTCGATGCGGGAGTGCGAGAACTGCTCAAAACAGGTGCGATGCACAATAGAGTACGCATGGTAGTCGCCTCTTTTTTTACCAAAGATCTGCTTTTGCCATGGCAGTGGGGAGAGCGTTTTTTTGCTTCACATCTGCTAGATTTTGACTTGGCAAGCAACGCTCTATCATGGCAGTGGAGTGCAGGAACTGGAGTTGACCCACAGCCATATTTTAGGTTTTTTAACCCCTATTTGCAGAGCAAAAAGTTTGACAAAGATGCTCTTTACATCAAAAAATGGCTTCCAGAGCTAACGCATATTGCACCGAAATTTCTGCATGATGAAACATATCTTTTAGCCAATACTCTCGCAAACCGCCCAAAACCCATAGTCGTGCATAAGGAGGCGGCAAAAAGAGCGGTTGAGTTTTTTAAAATAAAGCAACTATAAAAAAGATTGCTTCAAGGTAAATATGCTACAATTCCAAGATTTTACACATAAACATAGGAGCTAGAATGGCACTTTTAGACGATATTAAAGCGGTAGTAGTTGAGCAATTAAGCGTAAGCGCTGATGAAGTAAAAGAGGACTCAAAATTTGTTGAGGATTTAGGTGCTGATAGCCTTGATGTTGTTGAGTTAGTAATGGCGCTTGAAGAGAAATTCGATATCGAAATTCCTGATGATGAGGCTGAGAAAATTAGAACAGTTCAAGATGTAGTAAACTATATCGAAAGCAAATAATTATCTAAAGTTCTACTGAGGATTCCTCAGTAGCAAATGTTTTTTAACAGTCAGTTTACTGGCTTTTAAAAAGTATTTCACTATTTTAACGTTAACGGAGATTTGTATGAAAAGAGTTGTAATTACTGGACTAGGCATGATTAATGCAGTTGGAAATGATAAAGAGAGTTCTTTTAAGGCTATTTGTGACGGTGAGTGTGGCATCGGCACAATCACTCTTTTTGATCCAGAAAATTACAGCGTAAAGATTGCAGGTGAAGTAAAAAACTTTGACCCTGAGACTGTTATGGATGCAAAAGAGGTAAAAAAAGCAGACAGATTTATCCATCTTGGACTAAAAGCGGCGCAAGAAGCGATGGCTGAAGCGAACTTGCCTGAAGGTACAGATATGGAAAGATTCGGGATAAGTGCAGGTTCTGGTATTGGCGGGCTTCCATCTATAGAGAGAAATTCTATTATTATTGAGACAAAAGGTCCACGACGTATTAGTCCGTTTTTTATCCCAGGCGCACTTGTAAACATGCTTGGTGGTTTTGTCTCTATAGAACATGGAACAAAAGGTCCAAACCTCTCAAGTGTAACTGCATGTGCCGCTGGAACACACGCTATCAGTGAAGCAGTAAAGACCATAATTTGCGGCGGTGCAGATAAAATGCTAGTTGTCTCGGCAGAGTGTGCGATAACGGGTGCTGGTGTTGGCGGATTTGCCTCTATGAAAGCACTCTCAACAAGAAATGAAGAACCAAAAAGAGCATCTCGCCCATTTGATGCAGACCGTGATGGGTTTGTTATGGGCGAAGGTGCTGCTGCTTTGGTACTTGAAGTGTATGAAGATGCCGTGGCTCGTGGTGCGCATATCTATGGTGAAATCATCGGCTTTGGAGAGAGTGGCGATGCAAGTCATATCACAACTCCTAGTCTTGATGGTCCAGCACGTGCGATGAAAGCGGCGTATGCAATGGCAGGTAAACCAAAACTTGACTATGTCAATGCACACGGAACAAGCACCCCTATTAACGATAAAAATGAGACAGCGGCAGTAAAAGAGCTTCTTGGTGGCAAAGAAAATTGTCCTCCGATGAGTTCTATTAAGGGACAAATTGGTCACTGTTTGGGTGCGGCAGGCGGCATAGAAGCCGTTGTTTGTTTGATGGCTATGCGTGATGGGATTATCCCTCCGACGATTAACCATGAAACACCTGATGAAAATTGTGATTTGGATATCGTTCCTAACGTTGCAAGAAAAGCTGAACTGACAACTGTCATGAGTAACTCGTTTGGTTTTGGCGGAACAAATGGCGTTTTAATCTTTAGAAAAATCTAAGGAGTCTGTTTTGGCAACATATTTAGATTTTGAGAGTAAAATAAAATTTATCCAAGAAGATATCATATCTGCTCAAGTGCGTCATGACGAGGGACTTGTAACAACGCTTAAGGCAAATTTGGATAAAGAAGTTTCAAAAATCTTCAACAACCTTTCGCCTTTTCAACAACTACAGTTGGCACGTCATATAGACAGACCGTATGCTTTGGATTATATCAACCTTTTGATGCGTGATAAGTATGAGATTCATGGAGATAGACATTTTCGTGAAGATGCGGCTATTATCTGTTATTTAGGCTATATCGGCGACGAGAGAGTTGTTGTTATCGGGGAGCAAAAAGGGCGTGGAACTAAAAATAAGATAAAGAGAAATTTCGGTATGCCTCATCCAGAGGGTTACAGAAAAGCTCTTCGTGCCGCAAAACTTGCAGAAAAGTTCAATCTTCCTTTGTTGATGCTAATCGATACTCCAGGTGCTTATCCAGGGATTGGTGCAGAGGAGAGAAACCAAAGTGAAGCAATAGCGAGAAATCTTTTAGAACTCTCACAGCTTAATACACAAACCGTCTCCATCGTTATCGGTGAGGGCGGAAGTGGCGGTGCATTGGCTATCGGTGTTGCAGACAGACTTGCCATGATGCGCTACTCTGTTTTTAGCGTTATCTCTCCTGAGGGATGTTCAGCTATTTTGTGGAATGACCCTACTAAAGCAGAAGCTGCTACTAATGCTATGAAAATTACAAGTAGTGACCTAAAAGAGCTTGGATTGATTGATGCGATTATTGATGAGCCTTTAATTGGCGCACATAGAGATAGAGACGCTGCTGCTGCTGCGATAAAAGAGTATTTTCTAGGAGAGATTGCAAATCTGCGTACGCTTTCGGATGAAGAACGCATGGAACAGCGATATAAAAAACTTACAGGTATAGGTGCATTTAGCGAGTAGAGTTTTTTAAAACATCTACCCTTGCGCTTTTTCTTCTTCCACAAACAAAAAGGGGTCAAATTTTGGTCTCTTTAACCTCTCTGCTTTTTTTACAAATGTGATGATATCTTCTGTTGTTTTTACTTCATCGCTCAAACGGCTAAGTGATATTTTGAAGAGTTCATACGTTGTCATAACATCGCTCATCGCACGATGATGGGTTGCTTCTGGGTGTAAATCAAGGAGCTTGTTGAGATATGATAGCGCATATCTGTAAGATTCGATAGTTCTCTCCGCCAAAGAGATAGAGCAGAGTGAACGGTTTAGAAGTGGGGGAAGTCCTATTTTTTGCAGACTTTGTGAAATAAATATGTAGTCAAATTTGACATCATGTGCCACAAAAATAGCGTCGCCTAAAAAGAGTTTAAAATCATAAAGAACTTTTTTGAGTGCAGGAGCATCTTTTGTCTCCTCTGTGCTAATACCTGTGATCTGTGTGATATGCTCGTTGATTTCATCGCACTTTACAAAAGAGTCAAATCTGCCAATGATTTTTCCATTTTTTATCTTGAGTGCGGCGATTTCTATGATTTGATGTTTTTCTATCTTAGAACCATTTGTCTCAATATCAACGATACAAAAAGTCTCATCTTCTATTTTTGTAAATTTTGTAGAAAAATAGTAGTTGCTAAAGTGTTTGACGATATTTAATCCCTGTGAATGCCAAAGTTCCAGATAATAATCAAGGTCATTTTTGAGTCTTTGCGAGAGGATGCTCGCTCTTACTCCGTTGGTTGAGAGAAGATGGAGTGTTTTATCATCAAGTTCAAAACTATTTTTTAGCATTTGTTATAAACTCTTTTACTTTTTTTGCATCTTTTTTGCCGTAAGAGAGTTCCACCCCGCTACTCACATCGACGCCGTAAAAACCATACTTTTTGACTAAAGCGACATTTCCTGCATCAAGCCCTCCAGCTAGGATGATTTTAGAGCAGTCCACTCCCTCAAACCATTCTAAGTTGACCCTCTTTCCGCTTCCGCCGTATGATTCGCAGTAGGCATCAACAAGTCTGTATTCGTCACTATACACTAAAGCATCATTGGGTTCTTTTGCACGGATAACCTTGATGTGAGGGATAAAAAGATGTTCATAAAGCTTAGGTGCTGCTTCAAAATGAATCTGTGCGAGAGTTGCTCCAGCTTCTTGACAATAGGAGTTGATGGTCTGTGCATCAGCATTGACAAAAAGAGCTACTTTTTCTACAAAAGGCGGAAGTTTTTTGATGATAGCTTTTGCATCACTTGGTGAGATGTATCTCGGAGAGGCTTCATAAAAGACAAAACCCAGTGCATCAGCCCCTGCATCTATTGCCATCATGGCATCTTCATAAGAGGTAATGCCGCAAATCTTACAGCGCATTAGACTTTTAAGCTCTTGATGGCTTCTTTCATATCTGCATGAGAGAAGACATAACTTCCTGCTACAACGATATCTACACCTGCATCTTTGAGCAGATGGATGTTCTTATCACTCACACCGCCATCAACTTCGATGAGGCATTTTGGATTTATGGCATCTCTCATAGCACTTAGTTTTTTGGCTTTTGGCACAACAGTGTCGATAAAACTCTGCCCTCCAAATCCAGGGTTTACGCTCATCAGCAACACCATATCCAAATCTTGCAATAGATACTCAATCGCTTCTGGCGGTGTGTGTGGGTTAAGCACTATAGCAGGCTTGATGCCCAAAGAGCGAATTTTTTGTATAAGTCTATGCGGATGCTTCTCCTCTTCGATGTGAAAGGAGATATATTCAGGCTTAAGAGGTGCGAAAAGGTCAACAAAAAAAGTGTTGTTTTCTACCATTAGGTGGATGTCAAGCGGTTTTGTAGCAACTTTTGCAACGCTTGAGACGACAACAGGTCCGATGGTAAGGTTTGGAACAAAATGACCATCCATGACATCGACATGCACAAAGTCACACCCTGCATCGCAAATAGCTTGAACGTCACGTGCCAAATTGCCAAAGTCAGCAGATAAAATACTTGGGGCTACATACACAATTTTTTCCTTAAGTTTCTTGCAAAATTAAAAAGTAAGCGAACGTTTCTGCAGCGAAGCGAAGCCTTAGAGAGCGTCTTTTTAATTTTGCAAGAAATCTCTTTAATATTGTGCGAATTCTACAGTTTTGTAACTTTTATCTTGTTAAGAAAAAGAGAAATTGGTCACCATTGAATGAGAGATCTACTTGTACCCCTTTTCTGTTTGCAACAACTTCCATCAAACTATCTACATCTTGATAGGTTCTAGGAAGGGTAATGTTTACGCTGATAGCCTCATCTGCAAGAAGTGTTTTTATCCTTCCGCCTACAATGTTAACAAGTTCCGCCAGTGTATCTAAGATAAGTTCTGTGTTATTTGTGCTCTCGCCGATAAGTAGTTCACACGCCTTTTTTGCAATTGGTTCTGGAAAAACTAAAACAACCATACCATCCATGTCTCCATAGTAGCCGATGGAACTTGCGATTTTTCCTTTTTTATCTTCAATACTCAAGTCATGGACACTTGCACCAACTTTAATGGCTTTTGCATTTGTCATCATCTCAAGCGTTACGACTGTGGCATCGATAAATTTTGGCAGTTCTGAGACCGTCTCTTTGTTAAGCACTCTTCTGTTTTTGACGTTGGAAGCACTGCTTGCGCCAAGCTCTTTTAGGAGTGCTTTATCTTGTAAAATATCATCCATCTGTGCAAAAAAAAGGATACCTGCATCCTCCATGGTCTCTTTAAAGGCAAGAGGTGTTTTGTCAAATTTCATTCCAACAAAACAGACAGTTGCGTTGTATTCAGCTGCAGAACTTGCCAGTTTTGAGAAAAAGTTGAGTGCATGGATATTCATACTGACAACTTTATAGACATCAAAGATAAAAAGTCTAAAACCAACGTTGAGTGAGTTGTTATGGTACTCAATGTTGAAATTTTCGCTAATTTCGGCATCCAAAAAAGAGGAGACGGTGTATATGATGGCATTTCCTGTGACACGTGCGGCGACTTTTTGCCCCATCTGCCCTAAAAAAGTCGAGTCAACGGTGTAGTCATAAGCATTTTTATTTGCTTTTTTTGCATTGAACTCTTCAAAAGATTGTGTAACAATAGGGTTATGCCCACTGTCATGCAGTTCGATAGCCATAGCAGAGCGTTGAGATTTGTCGCCGCTATAGAGTAAAACATTTTTGCCGCCATTTTTAAAACTGTTAGAGAAAAGATGGGCAATTTCGAGAGTTTTAAAAAGTGAAAAGTTTAGTTCATCGTGAAAAAACTTTTTTATCGCTTCATATTTTTTGCGGTCATAATCGCAAAATCCGACAACTGCTTGATTTTTTTTGCGAATTTTGGAAAATAGCTTGACAAAGATATCCAATCCGTTGCGATTAAAAAAAACTACTTTTTTGAGTGAAACTAAAATCATATCTGCTTTGATGTTGGTTGCGGCTTCGATATCTTCAAGGCTTATAAAAGCGTTAGAACTGTTTGCATCCAAAAAACCTTGAGGCGAAAAAACAGCGATTCCATCTTTGACTACGGCTTTCATGCAATCTCCATAAGTGAAGCAAAATCTTCATAGATATCGCTTATGTATTCAGGTTGAAAATCAACAAAATCATTAAGCCCTGCGCTTATAAACTCTGGTTGGGAAAGCTCATAAAAAAGCAGAAGATGCATCCATTTTCCAAGGTTGTTACTCTCCTCATCCTCTGATGGCTTTACCCCTGAAGCCGCTTGAATGATTTGGGCTATTTGTGGGTGCATCTCCCACTTGTTTGCAATTTGTTCGCAAATATCAAAAAGCCCCATTCCACAAAGGCGTTTTAGGATAGTGTTGTAGTCAAGAGCTTTTGCACTTCTAAGCATGGTAACATCCTCTTTTTTTTGAGCAAACAACGCTTCTGTAACGATGATACTTGCAGGTAAAAGTGCTATGGCGGCATAGATGTTTGCGTCACTGTAGCCAAGATGTTTGAGGATGGTCTCCCATTTTTTTGAAAGATTTGCCTGAAGGTCATGAAAAAGCGTACTGTTTAGTTTGAAAAGTACCCACTTTTTAGGGTTGAGCAAGGAGATCATATAGTTATAAACACTTTGCTGTGCAAGAGAAACACCTAAAATGCCAAAGATTTGCCCCACATCGCTTACCTCATTTTTAAAGCCATAAATGGGCTTGTTGACGATGTTTTTAAGATAGGACTTGAGTGCTAAGTCGCTTTGAGCGACCTTTGCCGCTTTGACTAAATCCCCAATGCGTAAAAGTGCAATTGTTTCATTTAAAATTTCTGAAGAAGGAGGAATCTTTTCTATATATGTATTTATGTTTTCTTTAGTTATCATTGTTGCCACGCATTTAAAGGTATCCTCCGTAAAGTTGTATCATTCTACTCTTATATCAATAAAAGAAAAATAAAACCCTTAAGCAGAAGTTTGGTTTAGGGTTGATATAATTCGCAACTTAAACCTAATAAAAGGAAGCTAATTATGGCAAGAAAATGCGCTATCAGCGGCAAAGGCCCAATGAGCGGGAACAATGTTTCTCACGCAAAAAACAAAACAAAACGTCGTTTCTTACTCAACCTTAGAACTGTCCGTATCACACTAGATAACGGTACAACTCAAAAGGTTAAAATCTCTGCAAGAGAGTTGCGTACACTTAAGAAAAACTCTTAAGGGTTACAAACTTGAATCTCTTAGAGAGAATTCGAAACTTTCTACATTGGGAGACTTCTCCCAAACCTGCTGTTACACTCAATAACGAACTTTACGCACAACTCTTACCTTTTAGAACACCATTGATTCTCATCCAACTTCTTATGCTTGTTGGAACATTGGGATATATTTATATAGAAAACTATACCATTATGGACGCAATTTTTCAGGCGGGATATACATTCACCACGGTTGGATTTGGTGCTTTAAAAGAAGGTGAGTTTTCTGCCGCTGGGCAGATTTTTACAGTAACGCTTATTATCTTGGGTTTTACTGTTTTTACTATCGCCGTTGGTATCGTTGTTGATGTTGTGAACAAGGGCAAGTTATCCAAAATACTTAAGGAGCGAAGAATGCTCTATGCAATAGCGAGGCTGAAAAAGCACTATGTTGTCTGCTACCACAATGACTATACGTTAGAGGTAACCAAGCAGCTAAGGGAAAACCACATTCCCTTTGTTGTTGTTGACCCACGAGAAGAGATTCATGAATGGGCGCAAGAGCATAACTATACGACCTACCTAAAAGCTGAACCGCATGCAGAGCTTACTATGCTAAAAGCGCATCTCGCTTCCGCAAAGGGGCTTATAACGCTCTCAAGCTCTATGTCGGACAACATCGCTCTTATCGCATCTGTGAGACTTTTTGAAAAAGAGCATTTTTTGCCTCATCCATACTACATCATCTCCTCTGCTGAAGCTATCAGTGATGTGGAAAAACTAAAAAAACTGGGAGCGGATACAGTTGTTTCTCCCACAAAACTAACTGCCCAAAGAGTAAGTGCGATGGCGGCACGTCCTGACATGGAAAACCTTTTGGAGGAGTTTTTATATAAAAGTGATAACCCTTTAAACATGGAAGAGATAGAAGTTCCAAAATATAGCTGGGCAGTGCTTAAAAAACTTAGAGAGACCCATATCAGAGAGATAACAAACACCTCTATCGTGGGGATTACGAAAAAAGATGGCAAGTTTTTGGCTATGCCAAAAGGGGATGTTTTGATTACAAGTGAGTGTAAACTGCTTGTTATCGGGACACAAAAAGATATTAGTGTGACAAAAGATTTACTAAGAAAAAGAGATAAACCAAAGGAACTCAAATTTGTATAATATAATCTATTCAAGCCTCGGAGTGTGTGCTAGTGAAGGTTTTTTTGCTGATGGCGTAAGTGCTGGACTCAAAAAAGAGAATGCCAAAGATATGGCGTTTATCTACAGTGACGTGCCATGTGAAGTGGCATCTGTTTTTACGACCAACAAGATGGCGGCGGCTCCTATTAGGTATTTTCGCTCTTTGGGTGATGTGCAGTCAAACTTTGTCGTCATCAACTCAAAAAACGCAAATGCGATGACGGGTCAAGCGGGGATTGAAGATATCAAAGAGGTACTTTCACATGCTCCACAAGAGGCGCAAAACCCCATTATGAGTTCTACAGGTGTCATCGGTGTGCGACTTCCAAAAGCAAAAATCATCGATGGAATGAAGCTTTTTGACCTTACAAAAAGAGATTCGGCAAGTGCATCAAGAGCAATTATGACAACAGATACATTTGCAAAAGAGATAGCTTTTAAAGTTTCACTTAGCGATGGAAGTAGTTTTAACATCGGAGCAATAGCAAAAGGTGCGGGGATGATAAACCCTGCTATGGCTACTATGCTCTGCTTTATCACTACCGATGCAAAAGCGATGAGAGCAGAGATGCAAGAGATATTGGATGAGGTTGTCAAGACGACTTTTAACGCTATCAGCGTTGATGGCGACACTTCTACAAACGACACTGTTTTTGTTTTGGCAAACGGCAAAAGCGGAGCATTTGAGAGAGAAGCTTTTAAAGAAGCACTCTTTAAAGTGATGCACTTTTTAGCACTAGAGATGGTGCGAGACGGCGAGGGTGCGACGAAACTCGTTACCTACAAAGTAACAGGTGCAAGAGATGACAAAGAGGCAGAGATAGCCGCAAAAGCACTCTCTGATTCGCTTTTAGTAAAAACTGCACTCTTTGGCGAAGACCCAAACTGGGGAAGAATCGCCTCAACCATCGGAGCGAGCGGCGTAGAAGCATACGAAGAGAAACTCAAAATCTCGTTTGACAATCTCTGTGTTTATGACAGAGGAGAGATTCTCTTTGACGCTGAAATGGAGAAAAAGTGCGCCGTTGTCATGCAACACCAAAAGTTTACTATTTCGTGCGATTTAGGCATAGGCGAGGGCAATTTCAAAGCATATGGCTGTGACTTGGGTCATGAGTATGTTAAGATTAATGCGGATTATAGGACGTAAAATAAAATAAAGCCTCTATCTCAGCAGATTATTGAGATGAAGCTTTTTTATAGTTCTGTAGATATCAAAATCGCTATCAATGCTGATGATGTTTTTGATGTTCTCTCTATCTGCTATATACATAAGTGACGCATCCGCCAAATCCATGGGAATGTCGCTGTACTTCTCCATCATAGCTCTTATATGGGCGATGTCGTTTTGGGAGATTTCATAGAGCGTAAGCGCACCAAGTTCAACCCACTTTAAAAAATCAATTTGAACCCGCAAGTTAAAATCAAGCATATGTGAAACTTCTGTGATAACCGACCATGAAGTTACAAGCTCACCTTTAAAAGTTTTCAAAAATTCAACTGCTTTTGAGTGGTACTTATCGCTTCCATCAAAAAGAGCGATGAGTGGACCGCTGTCAATGAGTGTTTTTTGCATTGATTTTTTCTTTTAGTTTTTGTTTGTAAGTTGTTGATAAATCACTTTTGCCACTTGCATATTTGCCAAAAAGTTCACTTCCAAGTTCATATGGAGTTTTTTCTTTTGACTCTTTTTTTAACATATCAAAATAGTAATTCAAGGCATCTTTGATAATTTTACTCTTTGGTAAATGCCTATCTTGTGCCAAAAAATTGAGCTTGCTTTCAAGTGAATTGTCTAAACGAATAGAGAGCATGAAAACTCCTTTATAAATTTTGTATGACAAATTGTATCACAAATTACCCAACCCTCGGCAGATGCCATGCTCTTTTATAAGCCAAAAGTCTTAACACGATGCTAAATAGTGCGACTGTGAGGATGCTAAGCTCGTTTATAGCGTCAAAGAAATGGAGTGTTCCTAAAAGGAGTGCGGCTATAACTGCGATAGAGCCGTAAAAGTCGCTGATGAGGACTGATGGGACTTGGTTTATCATGATGTCTCTTGCCACTCCTCCGCCGACTGCGGTTATAAAGCTGAGGATGATAATGCCAAAAAAGTTATAGTCGGCATTGATTGCCATAAGTGCGCCTGTGATGCTAAATGCTACAAGCCCTATGGTGTCGCTCACTACAAATATCCATCCTCTCTCTATAGAGTCTTTTTTGTAAAGCCTTAGGGCGAAAATCAAAAAGATGGTAAGTGTAAGCGTGAGAGCAGGGTGGAGTGCGGTAAATGCAAAGGGTGGAGTGCTTAGGATGGCATCTCGCACGATGCCGCCACCCAGAGCGGTAAGCGTGGAGGCTATCAAAATACCCAATATGTCGAGCTTGTTTTTTATGGCAATCAAAAAACCGCTTATGGTAAAAGCGGTTATGCCCATGATTTCGGCAAAGATAAAGTATTCGGGCATTTGGTATTAGTTTTGGTAGTGGGATTTGAACTCTACATAGCGTGAAGCTGAAGCGTATAGCTCTTTGACCTCTTCATCGGTGAGTTCTCTCATAACTTTTGCAGGGCTTCCCATGATGAGTGAGCGAGGCGGAAAG
>JAOTSA010000158.1 GCA_030247515.1 Sulfurimonas sp.
CAGATCTATATTTGCGGCTACATCTTTGGCGTGGTGCATAAAGAAGTAGTGGTCTCCATCATAGACTTTAAGCGTTGCATCTGGGATGAGTTTTTCTATCTTTTTCCCGCTGCTTAGTGGTGTTGCCGTGTCTTCTCTTCCCCAACATAAGAGTGCTTTTCCCTCAAATGCGGCGAACTCTTTGGAAAAATCCTCATTGACAACATTTTTAAAGGTTTGGTACATCGGCTCACTTAGTTTTTTTGCATCATTTGCCACAAAAAACTCTCTAAATTTCGCCAAACCAAATAGTTTTAAAAACTTAAAAAGTGCAATTTTTGCTCTTACTTTAAGTGATTTTGAGATGTAAATGCCCGCACTTGAGAGCAGAACAAGCACTTGCGGCTCTAGTAGAAGAGCCACTTTGCCGCCAAAAGAGTGTCCCACGATGATATCTTTGGAAGCATTTAGATGAATCATCAAAAGCTCCACGATTCTTGCATAATCTTGAGTAGTGAGAGCAAGGTTGCAAGTCGAGCCGCCAAACCCTGGCAAATCTATATAGATATGGCGAAAAGCGTCCATATATGGCGCAAATGTACTCTTCATCAAAGCTTTGTTGCTTCCCCAACCGTGCAGGATTATCATGTCTATCTTGGCATCAGGATTGAGTATCTCATAACTGATATCAAGCGTATGATGATGAAACTGGATGGATTTTACAGCCATTATTTCCCTTTTGCTTTAGATATGGAGTGGATGTAGTCATAGCCTACTTTTGCTCTTTTTGCATGCGTAAGAGAGTTGATGAGTATCTCTATAGAGGCGTTAAAATCTTCAAAAAGATAGTTTGCCATCGACCCTGGGATGGGATTTATTTCATTAAGATAGACCTCGCCACCCACTACAAAAAAGTCACATCGTATAAGCGCACCCTCAAAAAGATTTTCATACACTTTTTCAAAATTTGCTCTAAGTTTCATCTCAAGTTCTTTTGAAATCTCTGCACTTGCAACATCTCCGCTGCGTGAGAAGTCCATATACTTCTTCTCAAAATCCAAAAACTCCTCTTTTTGAGGCTCTTCGACGATAGAGAAATAGAATTTGCCATCGGCACTAAAACCAGCAAGATTGTACTCTTTTACACCCTCTAAAAAAGGCTCAATAATCACCGAATCATCATACTCAAAAGCTGTGTCAAACGCATAGTCAAGCTTACTCTCTTCCCTGACAATGCTCACACCGATAGAACTTCCCAAACGTGATGGTTTTACGATAAGCGGATAGGCAATGTTGATGTTATCGTGCTGGCTTTTACTTAGCTCTTGTGACTCTACCGCCTTGACATCACGTGCGTTGCAGAGCCATTTTGTGTATCTTTTGTCGTAAGAGAAGACACTCGCATCCATGCGTGGACCGATATATTTGATGGCAAAAAAGTCAAGAAGTGCTGCAATGCTTCCATCCTCGCCATCCGCACCGTGGATAAGGTTCAAAACAGTTCCGCTTACCTCTGTGGAGCTAAAAAGCCCTTTTTGCACAAAAGCACCATGAGAGAGGGAGAGTTTTGGCATCTTTTTGTACTCGCCCTTTGAGAAAGTGACGGCTTTCATCTTATCTGATGGTATAAGATAAAAACTGTGGTCTTGGTCACAAAAAACAAAACTGAGTTCAAACTTTGTGAGCTTTTGCTTTAGCGTTATCGCACTTACTATACTAATCTCATGTTCAAAAGAGGCACCGCCAAATAAAATAGTTAATTTCAATATAAATCCTTGTTTTCTTTAAATTGTTTGTAAAAGTTTGAGTGCCTCTTTGACAAGAGAGGCAGTGTCGCTACCATTGCACGAACTAAGAGCTTTGAGAATCTTCTCTTTTTTAAACCCTAAAGATTCTAACGCTTCACTCGCCTGTGCTGCTGCAAGACTGCGAGGCTCGGCACTCGGAGTTGCCATAAGCTCCACGTCAAAACCGCTCAGCTCTACCAAAATCCGCCCTGCTCCTTTTGGACCGATTCCAGGGACTCTTTGTACTCCGCTAATATCTTTGTTGTTGATGACCGTTGCAAACTGCGCTGGCGTAAAAGTGGAGCAAATCGCCATAGCAACTTTAGGACCAACCCCGCTTATCTTGATAAGCCGCTCAAAGAGTTTTTTCTCACCTAACAACAAAAAACCATAAAGCAACTGTGCGTCCTCACGAATGATATGTGATGTAAAAAGTTTTATCTCCTCGCTGCTAAGAGCTGAAAAACTCTGCAAAGAGATAAAAACTTCATAAACCACTCCGCTTAC
>JAOTSA010000159.1 GCA_030247515.1 Sulfurimonas sp.
GACTTATAGATGCTTAATATTCAAGAGCTAGAAGAGAGACATAAAAAGTATAAATTTAAATCCCAACTTCCCTTTGTTGCCATATCAGCGTTGGCAGCAACTATCATAATTGGAGTTGTGTCATTTACTATTTTTTATCAAAAAGACAGTGTTCCCGACGTAAAGAAGAGTGACTTACCTACAGTAGAGTTAAACACAACTACTGTGGCTACTACACCGCCTCCAACGGAGCACAAGATAGAAGAAAAAGTTGAAAAAAAAGAAGAAGAGAAGATTGAAAAAAAGGTTGAAGAGAAAAATGAAACAACACCTGCCATTCAAACTCCAAAAGAGGTAAAAGAGGAGATAAAAACCACTCCAAAGGTTCAAAAAGAGCATGAAACTGAGGAAAAACCAAAGAGAATTGTTCTTACGCCATCTATTGATTTTATCTCTAGCACTGATAAACAGACCACTCAAAGCCGCTATCCTACAATAAACTCAACTAGCAAAGAGAAGGTTACAATCACAGAAGAGATTGTAACTATCGTGCAGGAAGAGAAAAAACCATCAACTGTACCTGAAGAGAAAAAAGAGGAGAGTGTAAAACCGACTATAAAAGAAAAAGTTGAATCTACCACTCAAAAAGAGGAGAAAAAGGGTTCAATCAGTATAGCACACAGAGACGAGCAAAGAGATATTGAAGATGTTATCAAGAGGTTCAATGTCAGCCACAATCCAGCACTAAGTCTTTTTGTCGCAAAAAAATATTATCAGCTTGGCAACTATGAACAAGCTTATAATTATGCACTTGCAACCAACGATATTAACAATAATATTGAAGAGAGTTGGATTATATTTGCGAAATCATTAGTAAAACTAAACAAAAAAGCCATGGCAGTAGAAACTCTAAAAAAATACATATCTCACTCAGGCTCTTCACAAGCAAGACAGCTTTTAGATGAAATCAATTCAGGAAAATTTAAATGAAAATAGTCATCGCAATTTTACTTGCACTTAGTTTATATGCAGACACAAAACAGGAGATGTTGCGCCTTTACAAAAACAAGCAGTATGAAGAGGCATGCAACCTCGGTTTTAAAGATTTTAGCGACAACTCCAAAGATGATGCGTATGTGTCACTATACTCTTTTTCATGCTTAGAGATGGACTATATCGATAGACTTGCAGTTCCCATTATCGCATTGAGACACTCCAAAGAGGGGCGTGCAAATGCCTCCTATTTTGCAACCATCTTGCTACAAAAAAAACTTCTCTATCATGCCATGTTAGATAAAAATGATATCTCTTCACTCAACTTGCCAACAACAAACTATGTTTTGTCAAAAGTTTTTGATCTTTACACAAAAGACCATAAAAGTCAAAAAGAGGATTATTACATATTTCAAAGTGAAGATAACAGCGCATTGAAGTACAAACTCTATCTTATAAAAGATGATAAGATAGGGAAAATGGTCATTGAAGAGATTTATAATTCAGTTAGCACCAAGAAACATATATACTGGTAGGAATCAATATGTTGGACAGAATAACATCAGACTTGTTAGCAAATGGCTTTATCATGAAAGGTCAAGTTGACAGGTTAGTCGCCAAAGGATTAGATAGCGGTCTTATCCTCAGAGATATCACAATCTCTGGCTTTATGACGATGGATAGATTAATTAGATTTATCGTTGATAAAATACAAGCTGGCGAATACCATATATCCATTATTGATAACTATGACTATATTCAAGAAAAAGATGTCCTTATAAAACTGGCACAAAAGCAGAACTTAGCTTTTCTTGATTTGGATGCGATTGATATGGATTATAGGCTAACAGAAAAAGTCTCGATGGTTCAACTCAAAAAATACATAGCATTTCCAATAACAGAAGATGATTTAAGCGTAACTATAGCTTTTTGCGACCCGCTAGATATAGAAGCACAAGAGGCTATTCAGAGGCTTTTTCCAAGAAAACCAATTAAAATAGCAGTTGCAACAAAAAAACAGATTGAGTCATATCTCTTTAAAGTAGAGTTAAAAGACAGCATTAAAGGTCTTGTAAAAAAAATCAGGGATGAACTTAATTCTATAAGCACAGTAGAAGAGCAACAGGAAGCCTCATCTATTCTTCTTCTTATTGATGTCATTTTAAGCGCATGTATTAAGGACCGTGCAAGTGACGTACATATAGAACCAACCGAGAAAAATTGTGTAGTAAGAACACGTATTGACGGAAAACTTGTGGAGATTTTTATCTTTGAAAAAGATATCTATCCACCACTGGCTT
>JAOTSA010000021.1 GCA_030247515.1 Sulfurimonas sp.
ATATCCATTTTTTTTTTTTTTTTACTCTTTTGCAACCTCTTGCATAAAAGGTGTTATTCCGCTCATAATCTCTGCCGAAACTTCATGAAAACTCTCAACATGCACTTTTGGAATAACCAAAATATGAACTGGTGCTTTTGGATTGATATCATGAAATGCTAAAAAGTTTTCATTTTCTAAGACAATGTTTGAAGGTATTTCACGGTCGATAATTTTGCAAAATATGCACATACTGCACCCCTTTTTTTGTTTTATTGTAACATACAAATTTACAAATGAAGCTATATATAAATTATTTTTGACTATAATCGCATAAAATTTAAGAGGGAGTTTCCCTCAATATGGGTGAGTCTATTGAAACAGTGGTATGATGCGATACAAGAGGCACAGAGTGTTGATAAAATCGAAGAGATTCGTATATCTGTGTTTGGAAAAAAAGGTGTTTTAGCGGCGGAATTTGCCAGAATGAAAGAAGCACCAGATGAAGAAAAATCAAAAATTGCACAAGAGTTAAACGTTCATAAAAATACACTTATGAACGAACTTACTGCAAGAAAAATAGTGCTTCAAACATTAGAACTACAAGAGAAGATGAGAGCTGAGGCGATAGATGTGACGATGTTTAACTCGTCATCAGAAGCTGGCGCACTTCATCCTGTTATGCAGACAATGGATAGAATAGTAGAGTACTTCTCTTCTATGAATTTTGCCGTTAAAACAGGAACAATGGTAGAGGATGATTTTAACAATTTTGAAGCATTAAACCTTCCAAAATACCACCCTGCACGTGACATGCAAGACACTTTTTACTTTAAAGACGAGATGCTTTTACGTACACACACCTCTCCTGTTCAGATAAGAACGATGATGTCCTCAAAACCGCCTATTCGCATGATAGCTCCAGGTGCTGTTTTTAGAAGAGATTACGACATCACGCATACACCGATGTTTCATCAGGTTGAGGGACTTTTGGTTGACAAAGAGGGGAAGGTCTCTTTTGCAAATTTGAAGTTTATCTTGGAAGATTTTTTAAAGTATATGTTTGGTGATGTTCAAGTTCGTTTTCGTCCTAGTTTTTTCCCTTTTACAGAACCATCTGCTGAAGTGGATATCTCTTGTGTTTTTTGTAAAGGCGAGGGGTGTAGAGTTTGTTCAAAAACAGGATGGCTTGAAGTTTTGGGGTGTGGAATCGTTGACCCAAATGTCTTTGCGGCGGTAAAGTACGAAAATGTAAGCGGTTATGCGTTTGGTTTAGGCGTTGAGAGATTTGCTATGCTGATTCATCAGATTGGAGACCTTCGCTCACTCTTTGAGGGAGATATTAAGTTGTTGGAGCAGTTTAGATGATAGTTACAAGAAGTTGGTTAAACGAGTGGATAGATTTAAGTACGATTCCTACAGAGCGGTTGGTAAAAACGCTTAACTCCATAGGGCTAGAAGTTGACAGTGTAGCAACGTATGAGGTACCTCAAAAGATAGTTTTTGGAAGAGTTTTGGAGTGCGAAAAACACCCTGATGCAGACAAATTGAGTGTATGTAAAGTTGACACTGGAGATGGCATCAAGCAGATAGTTTGTGGTGCATCAAATGTTAGAGCTGGACTTGATGTAGTTGTTGCAACTTTGGATGCTGTTATGCCTGATGGTACACTTATCAAGCCAGTAATGCTTCGTGGTGTGGCATCTGAGGGTATGATATGCTCTTCAAAAGAGATTGGTCTTGGCGATGTTCATGATGGAATTTTAGAGCTTGATGGCAGTATAGGCAAATATACAAGAGGTCAAGAACTCTCTACACATCCAATTTTCAGTGATACAGTCATAGAGATAGAGCTGACTGCAAACCGTGGAGATTGTCTGAGTATAAGAGGAGTGGCTAGAGATTTGAGTGCTGCTTTTGACAAGCCGCTTCGTGATAGAACATTTCGTGAAGATGAAGATAAAAGAGTTGGAATTGGACGTATTTTATCGCTTTGGCATGAAAATAACCTAGATGTTGAGATTCGCTACAAAGCAGTAGATATCAAAAAATTTGTTTTGCCGCTTATCATGAAAATCAGACTTACCCAATTAGAAGAGAAAAAAGAGTCTGCTATTGAGTCTCTTATGACTTATGCAACACACAGTAGTGGTGTTATACTAAGAGCGTATGAACACTCTTTCTTCTGTGCTGCAGGCGAGACCATGGCAAAAATATCTCTCAGCAGAGATGCAAACGGTTTTGCTTCGATTAAGACAAAAGAGAAGGTGGCTTCTATTGTTGGCGTGTCACAAGAGGATATCTCAAAAGTAACTTTTAGTGAGGGACTTGTGCTGATTGAGGCAACTTATATTGCACCAGATGTAATTTCTAAGAAGATGCAAGAGAAAAAAATTCCATCAGGAGCTGTTTATTATAGAGCTTCAAGAGGAAGTGAGCCAGACCTTAACCAAGGTTTAAACTATTGTATAAGTATGATAGATTCTTTTTCGGATTCGTCTGTTTATGGCGGAACTATCGAAATAGAAGAAGCATACGATGATAAAATTATCAGTATAAGCAAAAAAGAGATTGATGAGATTATCGGTGCAAATATTGACAAGGCAAAAATCACAAAAATACTCAAAAATCTGGGCTTTGATACAACCAAATCTTCCGCTGATAATTTTATTGTTGCAGTGCCGAGATATAGACATGATATAGTCAACAAGCAAGATATAGTTGAAGAGATTGTTCGTTTGGTTGGGATTGATAACATCCCGTCAAAACCATTTACTTTTACAGAAGCAAACAGTTTTAATGATGACTATCGTAACTACAAAAAGAGAGAGAGTTACAGACACAAAGCGGCATACAATGGCTTCTTTGAGTCTGTTCATTTTGTTTTTGATGAGAAAAAAGTTTTACAAGAGTATGGATTTGAGACTGTTGATGAAGCTAAAGAGTTGTTAAACCCGATAGTAAATACGCTAGATACACTAAGAACTACGCTTCTTACAGGACTTCTAAAAGCTGCATCTAACAATAGCAAAAACGGCTATGCCTCTGTAAAACTCTTTGAAGTAGGTTCTGTTTTTGATGCACAGCGAAATGAGTCTTTAAAGATGGCTCTTCTTTTATGTGGCGATAGAGAGCTTCAGAGTTTGTCCAATGCAGGAAAACCATCAAAAGTGGATTTCGCATTTTTTGCGCAGAAACTCTCCAACGTCATTGGTTCATTTGAACTTCGTGAGTTTGCAACTAAACATACACTTTCACACCCTTACCAGTGTGCTGAGATATTTGTAGATGGAGAGAGCGTGGGCGAGATGTTCCGTCTGCATCCAAATGTAGAAGAGAGTCTTGACTTGGATGTGACATACATGTGTGAGCTTGATTTTGAAAAGTTGCCTTACGCACTAAAAACAGCAAAAACAACATCAAGATATCAAGCCTCATTTAGAGACTTAAGTATCGTAATGCCAAAAAACATGCCTTATGAAAAGGTAAAAGATGTCATTAGTACTTGTGCGATTCAAGAGCTTGTGCGTTTTTATCCAGTTGACAAGTATAGTGATGCGGTGTTGGGTGAAAACATGAGTTTCTCCATCCGTTTCGTGCTTCAGTCAAATGATAAAACACTTGAAGAAGAGGATATCACAAAAGCCATGGATACTATTTTGAACGCTCTTGGCAGTGAACTTGGGGTAGGAATCAGATGAGTAGCGTAAAAGTTACAAAAGCAGAGCCTTTTTCACTCCGTATCTCTGAGATAGCGCCTGATAAGTCTATCTCCCACAGATGTGCCATGTTTGCTATGTTGGCGGATGGAACAAGCGAGATAGAGAACTTTTTAAGAGCGGAAGATACACTAAACTCTCTGCAAATCGTAAAAAACCTAGGTGCAACAGTAGAAGATGACGGAGTGGTTATCAAAATAAGTTCTGAGGGCATTAAAGAGAGCAGTGAGATACTAGATTGTGGCAATTCTGGAACGGGAATGAGACTTTTTTGCGGACTTTTGAGTTCGGCAGAGGGGCATTTTGTCTTAACAGGCGATGAGTATCTTCGCCGTCGCCCAATGAAGCGGGTGACTGCTCCGCTTCGTGATATCGGTGCAAAGCTTGATGGCAGAAACAACGGCGATTTAGCACCGCTAAGCATAAGAGGAGCGTCTCTAAGAGCGTTTAATTATGAGAGCAAAATCGCTTCTGCACAAGTCAAGAGTGCTATGATTTTGGCGGCTTTGCGAGCTGATGGAGAGTGTAGCTACAGTGAGCCAGAACTTAGCCGAGACCATACGGAGAGAATGCTTAAGGGTATGGGTGCGGAGATAGAGGTGAATGGGCTTGTAACTAAAATAAAACCTATGAAAAAACTTCTCTCGCCACTAAAGATAAGAGTTCCAGCCGACCCATCAAGTGCATTTTTCTTTGGAGTTGCCGCTGCAATTACTCCAAATTCAGATATTGTTTTAGAGGGCGTTACGCTCAATCCTACACGTATTGAAGCATTTGAAGCACTCCGTAAAATGGGTGCTGATATAACTTATGAGACTACCGATAACAAGTATGAACCAATCGGCAATATACATGTAAAGTATGCTCCACTCCGTGCTATAACGGTTGAAGATAACATCTCTTGGCTCATAGATGAACTTCCTGCTCTCTCGATAGCTTTTGCGTGTGCAGAGGGTGTAAGTGTCGTAAAAAATGCAGAGGAGCTTAGGGTTAAAGAGAGTGACAGAATCTCAACTGTCGTAAACGGTCTTAGAGCTTGCGGGATTGAAGTAGATGAAGTTCATGACGGCTATAGCGTAAAAGGTTCAGAGCTAAAAGCCGCTACCATAAACAGTCATGGAGATCACAGAATCGCTATGAGTTTTATGATAGCAGGTCTTAAGTGTGGGATGGAAGTAGAGGATGTTGCGTGCGTAAATACCTCTTTTCCAAACTTTTTTGAACTTTTACAAAAAATCACAAAAATCCAAATAGCATGAAAATTGAACTTGCCGAGAGTTACGGGTTTTGCTTCGGAGTAAAGAGAGCCATAAAGATAGCAGAGGAAAACAAAAACTCTGCAACATATGGTCCGCTTATCCACAACTCCAAAGAGATTGAACGCTTAGAGAAAGATTTTAATGTCGGGCTTACCGACAATCACAACAGTTTTGCATCAGGCGATAAGGCGGTGATCAGAACGCACGGGAGACCAAAGAATGAGCTAGAAGAGCTTAGAGTAAAAAAGGTAGATGTTGTCGATGCAACTTGCCCTTATGTCACAAAACCACAGCAGATTTGCCAAGAGATGAGTGAGCAGGGGTATGAAATCATTATTTTTGGAGATGATGCACATCCTGAGATAAAGGGTGTAAAAAGCTATGCAAAGTACGGTGCAACCGTTGTTACCTCTCCAAAAGATTTAGAGGGATTAAAGCTTAAAGAGAGAATCGCACTTGTAGCACAGACGACAAGAAGAGTTGAGGATTATCTGGAAATCGCCAACTATCTTATACCAAGACATAAAGAGGTTAGAGTTTTTAACACCATCTGCAATGCAACTTTTGAAAACCAAGAAGCCGCACGAAAACTTTCTAAAAAAGCAGATGTTATGGTTATTGTTGGCGGTAAAAACTCATCAAATACAAAAGAGCTTTTTAAAATTGCGTTAGATAACTGTGAAGACAGTTACCATATAGAGGATGAGAAAGAGCTTGATTTTTCTTGGTTTAAGGGTAAAGAACTTTGTGGCATAAGCGCAGGAGCTTCAACGCCTGACTGGATTATACAGAATGTAATTAACACAATCCAAGAGAATTTTAAGTAGTTTTCTCTTGAATTATACAGTCAATAGACTATTGCATCGATTCTTCTGTACGTTTTGTTTATCTGTTTAGTCAAAATTTAAGATATTTTTTGCTTGAATCATATCTTTGTCGCCTCTGCCTGAGAGGTTTACGATGATGAGTTTGTCTTTTATGTTTGGCATCTTTTTGAGATATGCGACCGCATGTGCACTCTCAAAAGCGGGGATGATACCCTCTTTGCGGGAGAGCCATACAAAAGCGTCGAGTGCTTCTTGGTCGGTTGCATGGTTGTAACTTACCGACTTGTTCTCATAGTGAAATGCATGTTCGGGTCCGATTCCTGGGTAGTCAAGTCCCGCTGAGATGGAGTATGCCTCTTGAATCTGTCCGTCTTCATCTTGTAAAAGGTAGCTCATCTGCCCATGAAGCACGCCTGCACGACCTTTTTCAAGGGAGCATCCATGTTCATGTGTCTCTATCCCTTTGCCGCCTGCTTCTATGCCGATGCACTCCACCTCTTTGTCCTCTAAAAAGTGCTGAAACATCCCGATAGCGTTGCTTCCGCCGCCGATACAAGCTATGACATGGTCAGGCAAACGCCCCTCTTTTTCAAGGATTTGCGCTCTCGCTTCATAGCCGATGATAGCTTGAAAATCTCGTACCATCATAGGGTAGGGATGCGGTCCTGCAACTGTTCCAATGATGTAAAAAGTGTTTCTTGCGTTGGTCACCCAGTGGCGGATAGCGTCATTCATAGCATCTTTAAGCGTTCTGCTTCCGCTCTGGACTGCATTTACTTTTGCGCCCAGTAGTTTCATACGAAAAACATTGAGTTCTTGACGTGCAACATCTTTTGCACCCATAAATATCTCGCACTCTAAGCCTAAAAGTGCGCAAATGGTCGCCGTCGCTACACCGTGTTGTCCTGCACCCGTCTCGGCTATAACCTTTTTATAGCCAAGTCTTTTTGCCATAAGCCCTTGTGCGATAACGTTGTTTACTTTATGCGCTCCAGTATGGTTCAAATCTTCACGTTTAAGATAGATTTTTGCACCCAGCTCTTCAGAGAGGTTGTTGGCAAAGTAGAGCGGAGAAGGGCGACCGACATAGTCAACAAGATAGTAATCCACTTCCGCCCAAAAATCTTTGTCAAAGCGAATACTTTTGTACTCCTCTTCTAGTTTTAAGAGGGCGGGCATAAGAGTTTCTGGAACATATCTGCCACCAAATATGCCAAAATGTCCATGAACTGGGTCAAATTTTGAAGCTGATGGAATATACATTAGGCTACCTCGATAAGAGAATAAACATCTGTTGTCTCTTTTAAATTTTTTTGTCCCTCTAAGAAAGTGAGAGCGATGATAAAACAAGCTTCCACACATGAAGCACCTGCTTGGTTGATAAGTCTAGCAGCGGCATTTGCCGTGCCGCCTGTTGCGATTAGGTCATCTATGAGAAGCACTCTTGCATTTGGTTTTGCGCTAAAAGCATCAATATGAATCTCAATCTCATCATAACCGTACTCAAGCGAATATTTTTCACTTATGGTTGTGTATGGAAGCTTCCCTTTTTTACGAATCGGCACTAGACCGATTCCCAACATCTGCGCCAAAGAAGCTCCAAAAATAAAGCCTCTAGCGTCTATCCCTGCAATATAGTCAAGGTTATACTCTTTATATCTTTGGTAGAGGTGGTTCATGGTTACGCTAAAGGCTTCTGCATTGTTTAATAGCGTTGTGATGTCCTTAAAAACAATCCCTGGCTTTGGAAAATCTTTGACATCACGCAAAGAACCCTCTATGATTTTTCTCTCTAAACTACTTAGTGTCATCATCTATCCTTTAAAGAAGAGCGTCTATGCGACTCTCTAATGCTTTGATTTTGTTGTTGAGACGGTCTGTCTCTTGTCTGTGTTTTGTATTTCTCTGTTTTAAAACTTTGAGTTCGTTGCGTAGTTTTGTAAGTTCATCACTTAAGATATCCACATTTCCAAGCGCACGCTGAAGCTGAATCTGATACTTTCTGATAAGTATCTCCGCCTCTTGAAGCGTGAGTTTCATAAGGTCGTTGCTTCTTTGCTCTTTGTTGGTGATGCTTTTAAAGTAAAACATCTTTACAAAAAGATAGATAGCGGCGATAGAGAGTAGTGTTAAAAGTGACCATTCAAAAAACATACGTTTTTCCTTCTAGTTGTTTATCGCTTCTATCTTTGCAACACGTTCTATATGGCGTCCGCCCTCAAAACTTCCTGCAATCCAAGCATCCAAGATAGACTCAGCAACACCTTTTCCAACGATTCTCTCTCCAAAGCAGAGTATATTTGCATCGTTGTGCGCACGTGCAACCATTGCGGTATAAGCGTCGTGGCAAAGTGCCGCACGGATACCGTGATGGCGGTTTGCTGCCATGCTCATGCCTATACCAGAGCCGCAAATCAAAATCCCCTCTGCTTCTTTGTCCGCCAAAACTGCCTCGCAAACCTTGATAGCATAATCTGGATAGTCAACTCTCTCTTTGTTGTATGGTCCCAAGTCAACAACATCATGCCCCTTTTGTTTGAGCAGTTCGACGGTGTAGTCTTTGAGATCAATTCCAGCGTGATCAGTAGCAATATAAAACTTCATTTTATCTCCTTTTTAGGGTAGTAATAGACTTAAAATCATCTGCACTGGCATCAAAAGCAGATAGTTTTTTAGTGGTGTCATAAGAACGATTAGAACTATAATTATTCCATATCTTTCATATTTGTAAAAGAACTCGGCAATAGAATCTATCTTGTGCTTGAGTGCAAGATGCGAGAGAAAATGCGCACCGTCAAACTGTGGGATAGGAAGCAGGTTGAAAACTCCAAGCACTACGTTGATGATAAGTGTTTGCAAAACAAAAAGATATGCAAAAACATAAAAGAGCGAATCGCTTGTTGTAGGTTGGCTCATCATCACAATAACCACAGAAGCAAGAGCCGCCAATGTGAAGTTATATACTATCCCAGCCAAATCCACCTGCATAGCACCATTGTAGCCCGCATTTTTTGCTACTGTTGACATGTTGATAGGTACAGGTTTTGCCCATCCAAAGAGAAAACCGCTCTCAGCTCCCAAAAGCATAGGTAAGAAGTACATGGTTGCAGGAACAATGATAGTACCTACCAAATCGACATGTGAGATGGGGTTTATGGTAAGTCTGCCTGCATTTTTGGCGGTTGTATCGCCATAGATATAAGCGACCCAACCATGCATGATTTCATGCCCGATGATGGCAATGGCAAGTGCTAAAATGGCAGCTGCAACTTTGAGCAGATCAATAGATTCCATAGTCATCTTTATCTTGTTTCTTTCTCTCAGCTACAGCTTTTTGCAGATAGATATCATCTTCCAAATCAGTTGGTGTTTTTCCGATGCGGTCCCATCTTATCTCCCACTTTTCATCTATACTAAAATAGACAAACCAAGGAGTTCCTTCGATGTTGTCATAAGGCACTGCACCCCAAAAACGGCTATCGTTTGAGTGGTCACGGTTGTCGCCCATCATAAAGTAGTGGTTTTCATCCACACGAATGGGTGCAAAGTGAAAGATAGGCAATGGGTATTGTCCATTTTCTACTATTTTGTCGTCATGATGTATGCCCGCATGCTCTTTCATATAAGGGTTTTTTACCCAAAGTTTTCCTGCAAAAACAACTATCTCATACCCTTTAAAGTTCTCTTCTATCCATTTATCGCCCTCTTTGTGGTGGAGATAGAGGTTTTTATCTGATACAAAAAGCTCATCGCCAGGGAGTGCGACACAACGCTTTACAAAGTGCTGTTTTGGGTTATGCGGCGGTCTAAAAATGACTATATCTCCACGTTTTGGCGTATCTCCATCCATAAGACGGAGTTTATCGCTCCATGGCATGATAGAGACCTCTAAAAAAGGAATATGCGGCATAGGGATACCGTAAGCAAATTTTTTGGCAAAGAGATGATCTCCGATAAGCAGAGAGTCTTTCATCGAACCGCTTGGGATTTTAAAAGCCTGAGCAACAAAGAAAATGACGAAAAGAACGATGATAATCGTTCCAGTCCATGAGTTGGAAAATTTGTATGTTTTGTGTAGAAATTCTTTCATTTACGCTCTTTCATTTGCATTGGCTTTTGCCGCTTTGAGTGTGTTGCTTAGAAGCATAGCGATAGTCATAGGACCCACGCCACCTGGAACTGGTGTGATGTAAGAGCATTTTTCGCAAACATTTTCAAAATCCACATCGCCGACAAGTTTGCCATCATTTGCACGGTTGATACCGATATCAATGATGATAGCACCATCTTTGACCATATCTTCTTTGATAAGGTTTATCACACCTGCACCGACAAAAATCATATCAGCATTTAGCGTGTGTTTTTTCAAATCATCTGTAAAAATATGACAAATTTCAACGGTCGCATTTGCATTTAGAAGAAGCGAAGCCATCGGTTTTCCGACTATATTTGAAGCACCGACAACGACACAGTTTTTTCCCTTGACATCGATGTTGTACTCATTTAAAAGCTCCATAACGCCCAGTGGAGTACATGGAACAAAGCCATCAAGTCCAGTTGTAAGTCTTCCTACATTGTATGGATGAAAACCGTCCACATCTTTGCTTGGTTCAACAAGCTCTAAAAGTTTGGTTGTGTCGATGTGTTTTGGAAGAGGAAGCTGAATGAGTATGCCGTCTATATTTGGGTTGTTATTCATCATCTTGATAGTGTTTTCGATAGCCGTTTGAGAGATGTCACTTGGCATTTCATGTGTAACAGAGTAAAAACCGACTCTATCGCACGCCTTTTTTTTCATGTTGACATACGCCGCACTTGCAGGGTCTTGTCCTACTAAGACAACCGCCAACCCTGGGACTAAACCTGTCTTGTTTTTTAGCTCTTTTACCTCATTTACAACAGTAGTTTCTATCTTTGCTGCGAGTGCTTTTCCATCAAGAAGTTGCATTTAAACCTCGTAATATAAATTTTTTGTTATTATACCTTTATATATTAAAGGATGGCTTTATGAGGGGTATGTTGTTGTTTCTATTGTTATTTTTGCCATTTTCTCTTCTTGCCGAAGGTAGTTTTATAACCCCTATGGAGTACGCTTCATCGCTCTACCAAAACCCAAGAGGCATAGGATGTCATAAATGCCATGGCGATTTTGGAGAGGGTAAGATAGTTGCAAAGTATGAGCATAAAAAAGAGGAGAAGAGCTTTTTTGGACCACGCATTAACAGTGTAGATTTTAACCATTTTTATCGTGCTTTAAATGTGCGAAAAAATGGAATGCCAAGATACTTTTTAACACCAAAAGAGATTCAGGCACTCTACTACTATCTTCAGGAAAAGAAAAAAGAGAGTGAGCCAGATGCTAAATGAGATTGAACTTGTGCGTGATGCCTATGAGAAAAGAGATTTGGAAGCACTCAAAATATTGGCAAAACCGACGCACAGAACAATCAACCAAAAAAAAGATTTTCGCTCTGTTTTAATGCTCTCATGTCACAACCTCAACCATCTTTTGAAAATAGACTCTTTGGATGCAGATTGTATTATGTTAAACCTTGAAGATGGGGTTAGCAAGCAAGATAAACCTTTTGGGCTTGTTTTGTGTGCCATTTTTCTCTCTCATCATAAGCATTGTGATAAAAAACTTATCGTTCGTGTAAACGCACTTGAAGAGGGCGGATATGAAGAGATAAAATATCTCAAGGAGTTCATGCCAGATGCCATTCGAGTACCAAAAATCAAAAACAAAGAAGAGGTTGCATCTGTTTGTAAACTACTAAATGAAAGTACAGAACTTCATCTCTCCATCGAGACGAATGAAGCATGGTGCAATCTTTTAGAACTAAAAATAGATAAAAAAGTAACCACTTTTTATCTGGGTATTTTGGACCTTTTTGCAGATATGCACCTCTCCCAAGCCCTCATCACAAGAGACAACCCCGCTGTTAGCTATATCCTCTCCCATTTTCTCATCACATGCAGGGTTATGGGAGTGAAGCCTGTCTCATTTGTCTATCAAGAGCATAAAAATATACAAGAGTTTGCTATGTGGCTTGAGCTGGAAAAAAAGATTGGTTACGATGCAAAAGGGTGTATCTCGCCCTCTCAGGCACTTCTTGTCAATGAGATGTTTCAAGATAGCCAAAAAGAGATAACACGAGCAAAAAACATCATCAAACTCTTTGAACTAAAAAGAGAAGAAGGAATTACTGGCTTTGACGATGATATGTACGGATTTATTGATGAGCCGATTTACAAAGGTGCGCTGGCACTTTTGGAAAAGCAAAAAGAGTAGAGTTATCTCGCTAAATTATAAAATACATTGTAGCGTATAAGTATCTTCTCACTAGGTCTTGGGTATCGGCTGTAAGCGTACTCAATAGTTTCTTGTGTTGTCTGGTCTAGCACATGATATCCGCTTGGTTGTAAAAATTTAAAGTCCGTCATATCTCCATTTGGGTGGAGGTAAAACTCTACTATATTTACCTTGTTGACGTTCATGTCATGTCGTATATTGACACGTGCAACTCTGTTTAAAATCTCTTGCGTGATGCGGCGCATAATCTCTTGGTTGTCGATGAGATACTTCTGCTGTCCCTGAGTAAATTTGCCAAACTCATCACCGTAAAGCTCTTTTAAATCTGCATTGCCGATGCTGCTGCCAGCTGTCCGCTTAGCCTTCTCCTCTTTAGCCTCTTGCGCTGATTTGTCTTCATAAAGAAAGCCCATTGGGTCATCTCTCTTTTTTGTCTCTTTTTTCTCTTCATGAAGCGGCACAAATGGTTTGGTTGGCGGAAGAGGCTCTGTCTTTGGAGCAGGTTCTATTTTTTGCTCCTCTTTTTTTGGTTCATTTAGTTTTGGAGTTTTTAGAGGCTCTTCTTTTTTTGGCTCATATTTGATTGGTGGTTTTGGCGCACTCTGAACCATCTCTTTTAGCTGACTTCCCTTTGGCATTGGTGGTGCGATATCAGGCTGTTTTTGAGCAACTTCTTTTGCTTCGCCCGCATCTTTGGATTTTTTAGGCATCTCTTTGAGAGAAACTTTTATCTTATTTTCTTCCTTTTTCTCTTTTTTTATCTCTGGTGCCATTGTACCGAGCAGCCAAAAGAGTAAAAGTATCAGAGTGTGTATTAAAAATGCGACAAAAAGAGCAAAATAGGAGCGATTCAAATGATTCCGTTAAGTGATATTTTTTTTGGGAATTATAACCAATGTAGATTAATACTACTTTGCTATAATCACATAAAAAATAAGGTTATTTTATGAGCATAGACAATTCATTAAAAGCTTTTGAAGAAGCGCAACAACTTATCCCTGGTGGAGTAAACTCTCCTGTTAGAGCATTTAGAAGTGTTGGCGGGACGCCTCTTTTTATAGCGCAAGGCGAGGGCGGCTACTTGGTTGACATTGATGGAAACAGATATGTGGACTATGTACAGAGCTGGGGACCGCTTCTTTTTGGACACAGAGACGAATCGATAGAAAATGCTGTTATTAATGCGGTTAAACATGGTCTTAGTTTTGGTGCGCCGACACAAGCGGAGAGCGATTTGGCAAAATTGGTTATCTCGATGTTTGACTCTATCGAGAAGATAAGATTTGTAAGCAGTGGAACAGAAGCGGTTATGAGTGCTATCCGCCTTGCTCGTGGATTTACTGGGCGTGATGATATCGTTAAGTTTACGGGATGTTATCATGGGCATAGCGATTCTCTTTTGGTTCAAGCAGGAAGCGGTGCGGCAACTTTTGGCAACCCAAGTTCCCCAGGTGTTCCAGCTGACTTTACAAAACATACACTTTTGGCAGAGTATAACAATATAGATAGTGTCAAAAAATGCTTTGAGGATTCCAAAAATATCGCTTGTGTTATCATAGAGCCGATTGCGGGCAACATGGGACTTGTTCCCGCTGACAAAGAGTTTTTACATGAGTTAAGAACACTTTGTGATGCACACGGCACGCTTCTCATCTTTGATGAAGTTATGAGCGGTTTTCGTGCAACACTTCATGGTGCTGAGTCGATTACGGGAGTTAAACCTGACATCGTGACACTAGGTAAAGTTATCGGTGGCGGTATGCCTGTGGGTGCATTTGGTGCAAGAGCAGAAATTATGGCAAAACTATCTCCTGAAGGTCCAGTTTATCAGGCAGGAACATTAAGCGGAAACCCTGTAGCTATGGCGGCTGGACTTGCGGCAATCTCAAAACTAAAAAACAACCCGCAAGTTATCTCTGTTTTGGGCGAGAGAGCTGCGAGATTGGTTGAGGGGATGCAAAAAGAGGCTGCCGCTTGCGGTATTGCTATGCAGATAGATACAAGAGGGAGTATGTTTGGCTTTTTCTTTAACCAAAACCCTGTCAAAAACTTTGCGGATGCGTGTAAATCTGATGAAGCACTGTTCGCAAAATTCCACTCTATGATGCTAGATGAGGGCTTTTACTTTGCATGTTCACTCTATGAAACAGGCTTTATTTCTACTGCAACAACTGATGAGATGATTGAAGAGACTATAAAAGCTAGTGGCAGAGTATTTAAGGCACTTACAAATGGCTGAGAACAAAGAGGAGCAAAAAGCTCCTAGAATCAAGCCAATCATCGAAGCGGCAGATAACCTCTCACTTGGGATTTCTATAGTTGTGGCAGTGCTTATGGGTGTTGGTATAGGACTGATACTAAAAAATATGACAGGTGCTTTTTGGACACTTTGGATAGGGGTTTTTATAGGCGTTGCAGCAGCGGTGCTAAATGTCTATAAAGCATACTCTAAACAGTATAAAGATTATGAAGAACTTGCAAAGCAACCACGCTATGCGATAAAAAAGCAGCTTCAAGATGATGAAGAAGATGATGACGATACCCAAAAAAACTATTAAACTTATTCTTGCACTTGAACTTTTCATCTTGCTCGGTGCATTTTTCTCTTTTACTTTTTTTATAAATCTGCAAGTTGCGTTTTTAAGCAGTTTTTTTGTGATTGCAGGCTCTGCTTATGCTTACCAAAGAATGGTAAAGATGCAAGCTGAGCTAGAGGGCGGTGATGCAAAAAGGGAGTTTTTAGATGAAGTTGAAGACCCTTATGAGCTTTATGATGAGACACCCATCAACGATGCAAGTTCAGATGAGCTAGACCTTAGAGCGATAGTCAAAGAGGAGAAAAAAAAGATAAAGATTTTCAATTTTCAAGATATTAAAAAAGGGTCTCGTGCCTCTGTTTCTCTCTTTAGGCTTGTTCCATATCTTTTTTTGATTATTGGGTTTATCGCACTTAAAAACAATGAAGTCTTAGACATTGCCATCTATCTTCCATCGCTTCTTCTTGGGATTATTGCGGGTTATATGGCTTCAAAAGAGATGCAATAGACTTTTTTTATAATTTCTGCTTGACGAACGATTCTGCAACGGAAGGGTCACAACAAGCGAAGCGGTTGTGGGGTACCCACCGTGAAGCCTTAGTGAGCAAGCGGAGATTATAAAAAAAGTCTCTCTATGAGAGAATCATAGGTATATTTATGGTTATCTTTTTTTGGATGTCAATGTAGAAGTTTGTGTTTGCAACCAAAACTTTTAACTCGTTTAGCTTCTCTTCATCTACATTTATTGCAGATATCTCTACAGAGAAGAGGGAGTATTTTTTCTCTTCAAATTTGATATGTTCGCCAATTCTGTAAAATATCTTTGTCCCTATTTTTTCATTTTTTTCATAACAAGTATAGACTTTATTGAGCAACTTTATAAAGTTGTTTGAGTCGATTATTATGTCTGGAATAGTTGGGTCAAAATCTTTTTCAAAAACTATTTTTGAGTTGATGGAGTAGGATAATATACACAAATCTACAAGTGCATAGATATTTGTCGATTCGCCGATTGGTTTTGGTTTGTTTATCTTAAAAGATGGTGCTTGGTATAGTTTGATACCGATTGCTTCATCACTCTCATAGCCTACAGTGATGGCAAAAAACTTATAACGCCCAAATTCCAACTCTAAAAATGTGGTTTTAAACCCAAAAGAGATGTTTGCATATGACGAGGCAAGGTTAAAGAGTTCTTCTGTTGTAGCAGAACCGAGTAAAAACTGCGCCTCTGCATTTAAAGAGAGGATTTTCCCCGCTGCACTAAAAAGCACAAAAGGGTTGTAGTCATACTCTATCCATTGCTGCTCAAAAGTCATCGCTTTTTTACTACTCTTCTATGTAATTTTTAAGTTTTCTTCCGACTTTAGGGTGCTTGAGTTTTTTGATGGCACTAGACTCAATTTGACGCACTCTCTCTCTTGTGACATTAAGCTCTTTACCAATCTCTTCAAGTGTTCTGTCAGACTCATCATCCATAATACCAAAACGGAGTTTGATAACGGCTTTTTCTCTCTCATTTAGCTGTTCAAGAACCTGCTCAATTTGAACACGCAAGTCATCTTTTAAAATCGCATCTGAAGGAGAGAGTGATGTTTTATCTTCGATAAAGTCACCAAATCTTCCATCATCTTCACTTCCGATTGGTGCTTCTAAGCTGATAGGCTCTTTAGTGATTTTTATGACATTTTTTACTTTTTCAACCGATAAACCTACCTCTAGTGCGATAACTTCAACATCTGGCTCTCTGCCATGTTCTTGTAGGTGTTTACGCATGATTTTGTTGATGCGGTTGATGGTTTCTATCATGTGGATAGGGATACGAATTGTTCTTGCTTGGTCGGCTATAGCACGAGAGATTGCTTGACGAATCCACCATGTGGCGTAAGTTGAAAATTTATAACCTTTTTGGTATTCAAACTTATCAACTGCTTTCATAAGACCGATATTGCCCTCTTGAATAAGGTCAAGGAAAGGAAGTCCACGGTTTGTGTAGCGTTTTGCGATGGAGACAACAAGTCTTAGGTTTGACTTTGCCATTCTTGTTTTAGAGACTTCAGAGATATTTTTTCCACGTTTAATCTGTTCTAAAATATCTGCAAGTTTTTCAGGCTCCATGTCAAAGCTGTTTTTTGATGCCTCTTTTGTCTGCACAAGCTTTTTGATTTCCATATAAGTGCTTACCATCGTTGCTTCTGGAACCATAGCAGCGATATCTTCTTTTGTTAAATCACAAATTTTTTCTACTAAAATTTTATGGTTTGCCTTGAGTGTTGTGTTGAAAAGAGGAAGTTTATATTCTAATCTTTTAAGCTCTTTGTCGTACCCTTCATCGCTTTTAAGTGCAGTTTCCATCGCTTTTACAAGCTCATTGATAAGTTTAGAAGTAGGACCAAGGTCTAAAAGTCTCTCTTTGAGTATTTTCTTTTTGAAAGTTACTGTCATGTAGTGCAAAACGAGGTCAGCATTAAGCTCGCCATCTGAATTTTCAGGTAGTTTTTCTGCTAGTTTTATCCACTCTTTTTTTGCTTTTTCAAGTGCTTTAAAACTTGTGGTTACTTTTTCTACTCTGTTTTTATCTTTTGCAGTAAGTACTTTTTCGACAACCTCTTCTTCATCGCTCTCTTCAATGTCATCTTCGCCATCATCAGCATCTTCACCATCATCTTTTTCATCTTCAAAACTCTTAAAGAGTTCTTTTACACGTCTTTCACGGTTGATGAGCGGCTCTCTGTAGTCAAGGATAAAGTCGATAAGGTAAGGAACAGAGCAGATTGCGTCGATAATGATGCTCTCGCCTGTCTCAATTTTTTTGGAGATTTCTATCTCTTCTTCTTTTGATAAAAGCGGGATTTGCCCCATTTCACGAAGGTACATACGAACAGGAGAGTCAGAACGAGACCATTCTAAGAGTTCATGCTCTTTTAAGATATCAAACTCATCTGTTTCATTGTTTTCAATCATCTTTCTTTGTGCGCTTTTTCTTGCTTCAGCTTCTTTGTCGTTGAGAAGTTTTGCATGCTCAGAGGATGTGTGGATACAAGTTTTATGTTTTTCTATGAGTTTGTGGATAGTTACTGCTTGTGCAGCTGTTGGTTGTTTGTCAAAAAGTTCTAAAAGTGCTTCATAAGTTGAACACTCTTTTGGTTTTTGATTGGCAAAAAATGCTTCAATAGCCTTGTTGAGTTCTTTTGCTGTCATATTTGGGGTACCTTGCTGATTTTGTAAGATTTTTTAAAGGTGGATTATACCCAAATAATATTAAACATCGCTTTTTCAATATTGGAACACACTTTGCTTTTAGTTGGTATATTTAGAAAAAGGCTTAACCATGCAGAGCGGATATTACTCTTCAGCAGCGGGAATGGTGACACAGTTTAACCGTCTTGATACTATCGCCAACAACCTTGCAAATGTAAATACGGCTGGTTTTAAAGAAGACAACCTTATAGTTGGGGATTTTTTGCGTCTTTATAAAGAGGCAAGAGATGAGCTTCCAAATCCGAACCATACAAAAGAGGCAGCGCAGTTTTTGAACCGTGCCATGAATAAAGCTCCTCAGGTTGTGGATGCGTTTACTGACTATTCGCTTGGAAATATGCAAAAAAGCGACAACTCCCTAGATATGGCTCTCTCAAAAGAGGGTCTTTTCTTTTTGGTAAAAACTCCAAACGGTGTTCGTTTGACTAGAGATGGAACTTTTACAAAAGATGATGAGGGAAAGTTGATTACCAAACAGGGTTATGAAGTTTTGCCGAGCGACTATTTCATTACAAATCAGCCAATTATGCTAAATCAAGGTGAAAGTGCTATTGAGATAGATAAAAATGGGCAGATTTTTACCAATACTGGAAGTGGAATGGCACTTGATGCAGCGCAAAAACTTTTTGTTGTGCAGCCTGACAATATGGCTCTTTTGCAAAAAGAGGGAAATAATCTATATAAATATGAGGGCGACACGGAGTTTGTCAGTGTTGGAGATAGTGAGGCGGTTTTACAGGGTTTTGTAGAAAAGAGCAATGTCAATGCCGTAAAGATGATGACACAGCTTATTGAAGCAAACCGCTTGGTGGGTATGTATCAAAAAGCGATGGATACACAAATGAATGATATGAACCGTGATGCAATTGAAAAAATTGCTAGAAAATCTTAAGAACTAAGGAGTTAAACCATGATGCAATCACTCTATACTGCTTCTACTGGAATGCTAGGAATGCAGACACAAATCGATACCACGGCAAACAATATTGCCAATGTCAACACAATCGGCTTTAAAAAGTCTCGTGCAGAGTTTGCAGACTTGATGTATAAGGTCATGGAGTACGCAGGAACATCCACAAGTGATGTCACAAAAAGCCCTACGGGCATAGAAGTGGGACTTGGTGTGCGTTCTACTGCAATAAACAAGATATTTTCTGAGGGAAGCTTAAAACAGACAGATAATCAGCTTGATATGGCTGTTACAGGAAAGGGTTTTTTCAAACTTGAGCTTCCTGATGGAAGTGAGGTTTACTCAAGAAACGGTGCTTTTAAAGTGGATTCTAATGGCTCTATTGTAAACAGTGATGGCTATAAACTAGTTCCAGAGGTCGTTGTTCCGCCTGACGCTACCAGTGTAAGTATAGGTACAGATGGAACGGTGAGTGTTGTTCAGCCAGGGCAAGCACAAGCAACGCAGGTAGGGCAGGTTACGCTCACAAACTTTATCAATCCAGCAGGTCTTCACTCCATGGGAGACAATCTTTACCTAGAAACTGACAGTTCAGGACAGCCAGTAGAGGGAACTCCAGGGATAGATGGCTTGGGCGTTTTAAGACAAGGCTTTGTTGAGTTGAGTAATGTGGAGCTTGTCGTTGAACTTACTGACCTTATCACAGGACAGCGTGCTTATGATTCTAACTCTAAAGTCATCACAACGAGTGATGAAATGCTCCAAACCGTCAATAATCTCAAAAGATAATAACCACATTTTAGTAGCGTGATACTAATCAATATCACGCTATTTTTATACTTCAACGTTCTCACTTTAGAAAACTAAAATATCCTTTTAGCTATAATCCCGAAATTATTTCAAAGTAAAGTTGGGAATTTCTATGCAAAAAGCAAATATTGATGGTAAAGTTTGGAGATTTGGAAAAGATATTGATACAGACTTGATTATTGCAGCACGCTATTTAAACACATCAGTTCCAGAAGAGTTGGCAAAGCACGTCATGGAAGATGCAGACCCAGAGTTTGTACAGAAGATGAGCAGAGGTGATGTTATCGTTGCGGGTGAAAATTTTGGTTGCGGAAGTTCTCGTGAACATGCTCCTATAGCTTTAAAAGCTGCTGGTGTTGCTGCAGTTATTGCTCCAACTTTTGCACGCATATTTTACCGCAATGCGTTTAATATGGGGCTTCCAATCTTTGAACTCAAAGAGAGCGATGAGATAGCTGAGAATGATAAGATAAGTGTTGATATGAACAACGGAACGGTAACAAACCAAACTACTGGAAAAGTATATAAATTTATCCCAATTCCTGCATTTATGCAAGAACTCATCGATGCTGGCGGGCTTATGAATTTTGCTCAAAATGAAATCAAAGGAAAATAATGAAAATATATAAAATTGCACTTATCAAAGGCGATGGAATCGGTCCTGAAATCATAGAAGAGGCTGTAAAAGTTTTGGATGCCGTGGCTTCATGTTGTGATATAGAGTTCTCTTATGAAGAGGCTTTAATGGGCGGTTGTGCTTACGATATGACGGGCGATCCGCTTCCTCAAGAGACTATCAATATTTCACTAAGCAGTGATGCTGTACTTTTTGGTGCTATCGGCGGACAAAAATGGGATAATTTGCCTCGTGAAAAACGCCCCGAGAGTGGACTTTTAAGATTCCGTAAAGAGCTTGGAGTATATGCAAACCTTCGTCCTGCAACTGTTTTTGACGAACTTATCAATGCCTCTTCACTCAAACCAGAAGTAGTCAAAGGTGTTGATTTGATGGTAGTGCGTGAGCTTATCGGCGGTATCTATTTTGGCGAACCAAAAGGGCGTGATGAGAACAAAGGGTGGAATACTATGGTTTACACCCGTGAAGAGATTGTCAGAATCGCTCATCAGGCATTTAAAATCGCTATGACTAGAAGCAAAAGAGTTTGCTCAATTGATAAAGCAAATGTTTTGGATGTTTCGCAACTTTGGAGAGAAGTAGTGACAGAGGTGGCAAAAGAGTACCCTGAAGTAGAACTCTCTCACATGTACGTTGACAATGCCGCAATGCAGCTTATCCGTGACCCTAGACAGTTTGATGTTATGCTTACGGGAAATATTTTCGGAGATATTTTAAGTGATGAGGCAAGTATGCTTTCAGGCTCTATCGGACTGCTTCCATCAGCTTCAGTCGGTGCTAAAATAGGCGTTTATGAGCCTATCCATGGTTCTGCACCAGATATCGCAGGACAGGGGATAGCAAATCCTATCGCAACTATACTCTCAGCTTCTATGATGTTACGCTATGCTCTGGGTGAGAATGTTGCGGCAGACAAGATAGACGCTGCTGTAAAAAGAGCGCTTAAAGAGGGATATAGAACAAAAGATTTGGCACAGTATGATGCAAAAGAGGTCTGTTCTACAAGTGAAATGGGTTCTATCATCGCTAATTATGCGGCAAAATGAAGACACTTACACTAGCAAATATCTATGAACTTCAAGGCTTAAAAGAAGAAGCGCTTGAGATTTATAAGGAGATTTTGAAAAAAGATTCCTCAAATAGTGATGCTAAAATCGCAATACGCAGGCTCTCTGGCATGAGAAAAAAGTTTTTAAATGTAAATGTGCAGATGAAAGAGTACTTTGTAAAAATGCAAGACGATATAGAGTTTAATGAATTTGAAAGGTGGTTGTTAAAATTATGGAACTAAAAGATGTCATTCTCTCAACTTTAGCAGAGCTTGAAGAGAACAAGAGTGATTTTTCTTCTCAAGCAAACAGAAACGATTTACAACCTAGAAGAGACGAAGATATTAAGGTGCAGTTACCGTCTAGCCAAGAGTCAACGCTAAGTAGCGAGATGAGCTTTTTAACATCAATGCGAGAGCGTTTACTCGTTCTTTTTGAAGGTTTTCAAGCACCAAACAACACAAACATAGAAGCAAAAGTAGATATGACACTCAATTTTTTAGAGTATGTTTTAGTAACAATTGACGCAAGAACGGAAGAGTTAGAGAGAGGAGGTCGCAAATGAATCAATACCGAGTACTGATAGATGCAAATGATGAAAAAGGGTTGGTTCACAAAGTATCGAGTGTTTTTTACCATAACGACCTCAATATCCTCTCAAACAGTGAATTTGTTGATGCCCAGAATAATAAATTTTTTATGAGAAGTGTTGTGGAGGGTGCGATTGCTCTTGATAAACTTTATGAGCTTATCACTGAAGTTATGCCTGCAAATGCAAACATTGAAGTAATTGCTCCAAAAAAGAAAAATATTGTCATCATGGCAACAAAAGAGATGCATGCACTTGGAGATATACTGGTACGTCATGAAGCAGATGAACTTGAGGCAAATATCTTGGCGGTTATCTCAAACTATGGCGATTTGGGTTCTTTTGTTGCAAAATTTGATATCCCATTTATAGAAATTTCGCATGATGGCTTAAGCAGAGAAGAACATGAAGCAAAAATCCTTGAGTGTTTGGCTGGGTTTGAAGAGATAGACTATATTGTTCTTGCAAAGTATATGAGGATTTTAACTCCAAAGTTTGTT
The DNA here is from genome assembly GCA_030247515.1 of Sulfurimonas sp. Classification (GTDB taxonomy): domain Bacteria; phylum Campylobacterota; class Campylobacteria; order Campylobacterales; family Sulfurimonadaceae; genus Sulfurimonas. The sequence goes on from JAOTSA010000021.1 coordinate 22,388, forward strand.
GAAGTTTATGAGAACAGAGTTATCAACATCCATCACTCATTTTTACCTGCTTTTATCGGGGCAAATCCCTATAAGCAGGCTTTTGAGAGAGGTGTAAAGATTATCGGTGCAACATCACACTTTGTCAACAATAACCTTGATGAGGGTCCTATCATAGCTCAAGAAGTTATTCATGTTAACCACGCTTACAGTTGGAGAGATATGCAACGCTCTGGCAAAGATGTGGAAAAAGTTGTTCTCTCCCGTGCGCTTAAACTCGCACTTGAGGACAGAATTTTTGTTTATGCAAATAAAACCGTTATTTTTTAAGGCTAGCGTTGTTTAATCTTGTACTTGTTCATCCACAAATTCCAAATAACACAGGTGCTATAGGGCGGCTTTGCGTCAATGCAGGTGCTACTTTGCATATCATCAAGCCTATCGCTTTTGATATTGACGAAAAGGCGGTGCGCCGTGCTGGGCTTGACTACTGGCATAAGCTTGATTTGCATGTTTGGGAGAACTTAGATGACTTTTTTGCCAACAATACCATCATAAACAACGCTCATTTTGCGACTACAAAAACCGACAGACCCTACTTTGATGCAGCGTTTAGCGATGGGGATTACATCTTTTTTGGCAGCGAAACAGCAGGAATACCGCAAGATATCCTTGAGCAGTACAAAGAGCAAAACATCACCATCCCAATGACAAAAGAGGGAAGAAGCCTTAACCTCGCCATAAGCACAGGCATCGTACTTTATGAGGCGATAAGACAAAACTACTCTCTATTTAAGGAGAGAGCATGATGACGTTTATCAACATTGTTATGTCGCTTCTTTTTTTGCTTTTTATGATTTTTATTTTTGGCGGATACCATAAAAACAAATCAGCCCAAAGAGAAGCAGATGAACTCAAAGCCAAAGAGAGAGAACAAGAGAGCCTAAAATAGGATTTTTGCCACTCTCTCAAGATAATTTTCAAACTTTTCCAATAAACTTTTTGCGTTTTTTACTAC
>JAOTSA010000022.1 GCA_030247515.1 Sulfurimonas sp.
TTCTTCTCTTTTTTTAAGTTTTAATTACATTTGTTTACTTTTTGCTTAAGATTGAGTTAAAATTTACTCACATATAATGGGTGCATTCTAAAACAAACTCGTAGGAGAGAAAATGAAAAGAACAATTAAACTCGCAGTAGTAGCTGCTTTGGCTTTGGGTGCGACAAGTGCATTTGCAACAAATGGTGATACTATGATTGGTGTCGGCGCAAAAGCTGTTGGTATGGGTGGTGTTGGAATTGGTATGGGTCATGGGGCAGAATCAGCTCTAAGCAATCCAGCTATGATTACTACAGTAAATGGAACTGAAGTCTCTTTTGGCGGTACAGTATTTATGCCAGATGTAAAAACAGACTTGGGTGACGGAACAGGGTTTAAAGACAGTGATGCAGACTTATCAGTTATTCCTACGGTTGCAGTTGCTCAAAAGGCATCTGATAATTTTTACTGGGGTATTGGTATGTACGGTGTAGCTGGCATGGGTACAGACTATCGTGATGCTACGGGCGGAGCCGCAAACTTTAATATGGTTACAAATTTACAGTTAATGCAATTCGTAGTTCCTTTATCTTATAAAGCTAATGGATTTAGCATTGGTGTTGCCCCAATTTTACAATATGGGTCATTGGATATTAACTTTAAAAATAATAGTGGTGGTCCTCTTGGCGGACTTGCTGCAGGTGCTAATAGTGATACAAAAGGAGTTGCTCAAGATTTTGGTGTTGGATATACTGTAGGTGCGGCGTATAAAATAGATAATTTGACTATGGGTGCATCATATAAATCAGGTATTGATATGACTTACAAAGGGCAAATTTCTGAAGCAATGCAAGATTTCACTGGTGTTTTAGGTTCTGATGATTTAGAGCAACCTGCTGAAATGGGCATTGGTATGTCATATGTTATGGGTAGCAATACATTTGCAATTGATTATAAAAAAATCCAATGGTCTGATGCTAAAGGATATAAGGATTTTGCTTGGGAAGACCAAAATGTCTATATGCTAGGTTATCAATTCGCACAAAGTAATTATGCCCTACGTGCTGGTTACAACTATGCAAAAAGCCCTATTTCAGATCAAGGTTTAGCAGGTAGTTTAGCAAATGTATTTAATCTCCTCGGTTTTCCTGCTATAGTTGAAAAACATTATACGATAGGTGGAAGTTACGCATTTACTAAAATGACTTCTATGGATTTAGCATATGTTTATTCACCTGAAGCAAGTGAGAAATATTCATATAGTCTTGGCGGACCAGCTACAGCGGTTGAAACAAAACATAGTCAGTCGGCAATTACTGCTCAACTCAACTTTAACTTCTAAAAACCCAAAGGATATACATGCTAAAAAGCATAGCAATGGGAGTTTCGACTCTCTTGGTGGCATCCATGTTTAGTGGATGTACCATGATGAAGATGGGTGTAACGTTTATGGGCTTTAAGTCAGAAACGCAAGAGGCATACGCAAAGATGATGGATAGTATCGGTCAGACTGGCGACCCTGCACAGGCGATGATGTTAGAGTTTGAGGTAAAGAAAGGGCTTGATGAGGAGGAGATTTTTGACTCTATGAAGTCTCTCGCATCAGAGTACAACATGCTCTTTGTTGGCGAAAAAAATATGTTTAGAAAACAAGATGGCAAGCCAAACGAGGTGGTGCATGCAAGAATCGCTGAGTTTTGTGCTTTGAGTATTGCTAAGAAGATGTTTAACCACTCTCGTTACTATGGCGGATTTATGCCGTGTCGTGTCGTTTTGGTTGAGTATGGTGATGGAAGAAGATATCTGGTTACTATGGATATGACGCTGGCACTTTACGGTGGAACAGATAAAAAACCGATAGACCCAGATTTGTTTGAAGATATGCTAAATGTTAAAAAAGCTATGGAAGAGATTCCAAGACTTGCGGCTTCTGGAGAGTAAGGCTTTGCGCTTAGGCGCAAAACTCTCTCAAATTATTTCTCCCCTAAAGAGAGGCGTTAGATAATAACCGCTTCTCTCTTTCCCTCTTTAATCTCACCGATAAGATAACCGTCAGTTTTTGCTAAAACCGTTGCAACATCCTCTTCTCTTACCACAAGTATCATACCAATACCCATGTTGAAAGCTCTAAACATCTCTTCTCTTTGGACATGCTGTGCCATAAGCTCAAAGATAGGAAGTACCTTGATAGCATCCCCTTGTATCTCGGCTCTTAAGTTTTCAGGCAGAACACGAGGAAGATTTTCGACGATTCCTCCGCCTGTGATATGTGCAAGTGCAACGATATGTTCTTTTATCTCTTTAAATGTTTTCACATAGATGCGTGTAGGCGTTAAAAGAGTCTCTATAAGAGGTTTGCCGTTAAACTCATCTTCAAACTTCATCCCCATTTTTTCAAAAAGAACCTTTCTTGCAAGTGAAAAGCCGTTTGAGTGAAGTCCTGAACTCGGAAGTGCAATAAGTTTATCCCCAGCTCTTACCATGGAGACTCTGTCCATCTCGCTCTTTTCAGCGATACCTACCGCAAAACCTGCAAGGTCATAGTCATCATGCGCATACATCCCTGGCATCTCGGCAGTCTCTCCGCCGATAAGCGCACACTCCGCTTGGATACACCCCTCAGATATGCCAGCAAGTACGTTTGTTGCGGCTTTTACATCAAGTTTGCCTGTTGCATAGTAGTCCAAAAAGAAAGAGGGAGTGCCAAAGTTACAAAGAAGGTCGTTTACACACATGGCAACGAGGTCAATGCCTACTGTGTTGTGTATGCCAGAGTCGATAGCGAGTTTGAGTTTTGTTCCAACGCCGTCAGTTGCAGCAAGCATTACAGGCTCTCTAAAGCCCTTTGGAATCTCAAATGCCCCTGCAAAAGAGCCGATACCGCCAAGAACACCTGGAATTTTTGTTGCTTTGACTAAAGGTTTGATGTTTTCTACGAAACTATTGCCAGCGTCTATGTCAACACCAGCATCTTTGTAGCTTATTTGGCTCATGTATGGCTCCCATATTTAAAGTATGAGATTATACCTTATGAGAGTTTAGAGTTAATTGAGAACTGCCCTTAATTGATAGAGCATTTTTTTGTAATAGAGCAGAGCGGACAGAAGTTTACAATCCCTGCAACAAGGGGAATAAGCCCCAAATAAAACCATGCATTGCCAGTAACAAAACCAGTAACGATAAGTACCAAACCGACGATGATACGAATAACTCTACAATTTTTTCTGATTTTATCAAAATTCATTAAGAACCTTTATATATATTTTAAGTGCGAATTATAGCAAAAGATGGTGTACAAAATGCCATTCTTGGAAGTGAGGCTTTAGCCTCGCCTTGTTTTTGACCTTGTTTTGGCTTTTGGCGGGGCTGAAGCCCCACTTCCTTAGGGGCGGTTAATTAGTTAAACATATCAAAGTAGAGTGCGTCCGCCCAGTCGTAAATGGATTTGGCATTTACGATTCCATCTTTTGCCCACTCTTCAGAGCTTGTTGTGTTTGCAAAACTAAATACGTTGTTTTTGTCGTACGCATACTCTGTATAGATATAGATAGCTTTTTCAGGCTCTATCGAGATGGCAGAAAAACAGCTTGTTACTGGGGATTCCCACTTGATTTTTGGTGTTTTGTTGATTTTTTGTGCGATTAGCGATGCGACATACTTGCCCTCGGTGTTGGAGGTGTTGCCAGATTTTGAAAAGCCCATTGGACGTGAATCGCCCGTAATATAGACATTCTTTGCGCCTATAGCTTCATAAGTCAGTTCATTGATATTTGCTTCAAGCATATTTTTTGCATCTTTTGCAAGTCCCACACGCTCTAGGATTTTAGCACCTCTTACTTGAGGATAAAATGCCGCATCTTCAAATGGATACTCCTCAAATTCAGTGGAGACAACTTTTTTGTCCAAATCAATTTTTGTGATAACTCCGTTTGGAACATACTCGATATAGTCGGCATAAAGCTCTTTAAAAGCCGTCTGAAAGCCTTGTTCTTTGATGGTAATAGCGTTGTTGGCATCAAGTAAAACCACTTTTGCTTTGAGCTTTTTCTGCTTGAAGTAGTCTGCAATAACACACGCTCTCTCATAAGGAGCAGGCAGACATCTGTAGTTTCCAGCAGGAACTGTAAGTATAAAGTTGCCGCCTTTGAAGTTTGTTACTTTGCTTTTTATAGTCATATGTTCAGACCCTGGTATAAATCCAGCAGGATACTCTTGTCTAAGTCTGTTCTCAAAAGCGATATCTTTTGTCCAGCGGGAGTAGTCGTAGTCGATTCCTGGTGCAAAAACAAGATAGTCATAATGAATGTTTCCGTTGCTTGTTTTGAGTATCTGCTTCTCTTTGTCCAAATCAACGGCAGTTGCGTGAAAATAGGTATATTTGTTTTTTCTTGCCGCTTGAAGATAGTCATGCGTGAGATACTCAAGTTTTACCTTGTCAACCAGCCAGAGATTGCTAACTGGGCAAGAGATAAATTCATGTCTTTGTTCTACCAAAATGACATCTGCATTTGGAGCAAACGCTTTTGTGTATTTTGCAACCGAGAGACCAGACCATCCACCGCCTACAACGACTACACGTGGGTTCTTGGTATCGGGCAGTGGTGCTTTGTAGTCTGTAGATGTATTGCTTTTTTGGCTTTTTGTATGTGTACTTGCATCCAGAGCCGAAGATGCAACTGCTAAGCCTGAGAGTGCGAGAACATCTCTTCTTGATATGGCCATTTAAAATCCCCTTACATTTGAAATTGTAATAATATTATCATTTTTAGACTTACCTGTAGCTTATTTAAAAAAGGTGTTTTCTTATCATAGTTATAGTTTTTAATTCTAATATGCTAAAATCCGAAAAACTACTTAGGAATTATAAAAAATGAGAGATTTTATTTATGCAGAGATGATGGTTCATGTACCGATGTGTACTTCTAAAGAGGCAAAAGATATTTTGATAGTGAGTGACGATGCGGCACTTCTAAGTGCAGAAGTTGCAAGACACGCAGAGGCAAATTTGTCCGTTGTCGGATGCTCTTTGGAAGCGATAAGCTCTTTGGGTGATGCTGCTTTTGATGTGGTTATCTCAGAGATGCCTCTTGATGCACTTCTGTGCGCACAAATAAATCGTATTTTGAAAAAAGATGGTCAACTTGCAACAGTGCATCCATCTTTGGATGATGTTGCGGCAAACAAAAGCTTGATGGCGGTGCTTGGAAAATATTTTAAAATCATCATGCCTTACAACATGGGAGATGGCACAACCGCACTTTTGGCTTCAAAAGAGTACCATCCAACAGCCGATATCAACCTTCAAAGAGCCGATATGCTAGACGGACTAAGCTACTACAACTGCGATATCCATCCAGCGGCATTTGCGATGGGTAACTACATTCGCAAAGAGTATTTGGGAGTCATCAAAAACTAATGGCTTACGAGTACGCCATAGCTCTAACAGGCGGAATCGCTACTGGAAAAAGTACCGTTGCCTCTTTGCTTATGCTCAACGGTATGCGGATAATCGATGCAGATACTATCTCGCATGAGATACTTGATGCCTCCTCTGCATGGGTGCGAGAAAACTTTGGTGAAGAGTTTGTTAACGGCTCAAAGGTAAATCGTACAAAGCTTGGAACACTTATCTTCTCCGACAAAGAGGCAAAAAAAAAGTTAGAGGATTTTTTGCACCCAAAGATACGAGCCGAGATAGAGCAAAGAAGCATAAAACAGGACAGTTTCAAATTTCCATATCTCATAGATATCCCGCTATTTTTTGAAAACGGCGGGTACGACATCAAAGAGAGCGTTGTTGTTTATGTGCCAAAAGAGCTTCAACTTGAGCGGTTCATGAAGCGAAACGGCTACTCAAGCGAGGAGTCGCTAAGACGCATAGAGTCTCAGATGAATATAGAAGAGAAGAGAAAAAGAGCAACGTGGGTCATAGACAATTCAGAAGACTTGAAACATCTCCAGCGAGAGTGTGAAGATTTTGTGGATAAAATCAAAAAAAGGAGTAAATCATGACGGTAACAAAATACAGCGCAAACGGAAACGACTTTGTCATATTTCATACTTTTGTCAAAAAAGCCAGAGGTGAACTTGCAAAAGCACTCTGCCATAGACAAAACGGAGTGGGAGCGGATGGTCTTATCGTCTTGTTGCCACATGAGAGCTATGATTTTGAGTGGCAGTTTTACAACTCTGATGGAAGCGAAGCAAACATGTGCGGCAATGGCTCAAGAGCATGCGCACACTATGCGTTTGATAATGAACTAGCCTCAAACGAGATGCAGTTTTTGACGGGAGCAGGCGTAATCGGGGCTTTTGTAGATGCCGACATGGTACAAAGTGAACTTACCCCGCCAAAGATACTAAACCAAGAGATAGTCGAAAATGGCAAATCATGGTGGTTGCTTGACACAGGCGTACCCCATTTGGTGCATTTTACAGACAACATAGGCGAGTTTGACATCCAAGAAGCAAGAGCATTGCGCTACAAATACAATGCAAATGTCAATATCGCTTTTGTGGACGGAGAGAACCTAAGAGTACGAACCTATGAGCGTGGCGTAGAAAACGAGACTTTAGCATGCGGCACAGGCATGGCGGCATGTTTTTATAGAGCTTACACAGAAAAAAAAGTAAAAAACAACATAGAAGTCTATCCAACAAGCGGTGAAACACTCTATCTTGGAATGAATGAGAAAACGATTACTTTTAAGGGAAGAGTGAAAAAAGTTTTTATTACTGATTTTGCGGTTGATATTTAGGGGGCAAGGGGCAAAAACCCCTTGGCACTACCGAAGTAGCGGTGCGAAAATGCACATAAGCAAGATTGTGAAGATAAGCTTATCCATAAAGTCCCCCGATGTTAAATTCTTTGGAGGACAAAAAAAAAGGTCAGGAGTTAATTACTCTCCCGACCCTACTTTTTTTGCCACCCCATCGAATTTAACAACAGTTTATCTTCACAAACACAATTATAATGATTTAAAACGAACAAGTCAATGTGGTTTTAAGAGCAAAAAAACACCATCAAAAAAGTTGCGTGAATCACGCAACTCCTAAAACTCATACTCCTCTTCCTTGCCTTGTCTGTTAGGCTTGCTTCAAGAAGCCTTCTTCTTGTTGAGGCATTGCTTTTGCGGCAGTAGATGATGATGATGGCGATATATCTCTAGCCTCTGCATCTACTCCGTAACCTAATGCCATTGCACCTGCTGTTACGGAGAGTTTTGTTCTGAAGCTTCCGCCTCCGCTCATTGCATCTTGTATTTTGCCCATCCAGCTCTTTGGTTTTACGGTATCAGGGTCTCTCAAATCAAAATTATCGGGTACATGGATACCGCTATCTGTAGTTTTCCCTTGAGAAAATCCTCGTTCACTATTGACACTTTTGCTATTATTTGGCATACTATCTTTATTTGAGTTAGGAGGTGTGTTTTGTTGACCTTTATCGTTTATCTTGCTATCGGGCTCGGGATTATTTCTATTGTTGCTTTTTTGCATGGGTTCATCTTCGGACGCTCCAAAAATTCTGTCTCTTAGTTTTGCTCCACCTTCTTTAACTCCGCTGTAAGTCTTCCCAACCAAACTCCCTTTACCTTGTGCTCTACTAGCCGCTTCTGCAATGGCAACAGTTCCTGCAACACCAACGGCAGGTGATGTGATTGTATTGTAAAGATCCTCTGCTTTTTCTTCGCTAAAGCCTAAGCCTTGAAGTGCTGAAACACCTTTATCATGCCCCATTGCAGCTAAAGCCTTAGGAATGTTTCTCGGATCCATCGCATAAGTTGCCGCTTCTGTTGCCGCTGCACCTTTGATGTCTTTTTTGATATGCTCTCCTTCCCATCCTGCATCAAACTTGCTTCCTGCGGTTTCTGCATATTGATTATTTTTTACAGCAGATACACTTTCCCCTGCATTTTTAACCTCTGCATCGCTGATAATCATTGCTTTGAGATTTTCGCCTAGTTTGCCGCCCTGTGCAGTACCGACTGCTTTGGCAAGTTGATTGCCATATGTCGGAGTGATACTTGAAGCAACGGCATTTCCATTTTCATCAAATTGAATATCATCTGCATTTTGCAAAAAGCCCATGTCTTGCATATTTTGGGCAACTTTTTTTCTCTCCTCTGCCGTTCTGCCTAATTGATTAATAGTTTTTGCATTGAACGCTTGAAGTGTTTCTTTATTTTCTTCATCCATAAATGCACCTTTTCTGAGCATTTCGGCACCTGAAGTGGTCTCCTTTCTCTCCATCGCCTCTTTAGCTTTTGTCGTTAGACTGCCTCCCTGATCTACCAACCCTGACGCATGGTAACCAGCAACTGTCGACAAATCGCCTCCTGTTTTGACACTAGACTGGGAGAACGACAAATTCCCTGCACTTGCCAATACATTTTTCATAGCTTCTGCTGCTTGCATACCGCCGCTTAGGATTCCTTTTGCCATCTCCTCCGCTACCGCTTTGCTTTGTCCGCCGCCCTGGAGATACGATTCTACAGAACCTCTAAGTCCTTCTTGCTGTTGTTTTGTTTTGATGGCTGCATCTGCTACATCCATAGCAACCGCTTGACCAATACTTCCTGCTGTGGCTATCTTGGCATTTGTGGATTGTTCCTTAGACTCTTCGCCGAACTCTGCATTTTGCACATACATATTAGGGTTGATTGCTTTATTTGCCGCATAGTTTTTACGAACCCCCTCTGGCTGACGAAACATACTATCAGATTTGGACTTCTCTATGTCGGTCATATCGCTCTCGTATTTGCCTAAGCCTTTGTCGTCTAATCCCATACCGTATTTGCTCTTTTGAAGTGCATCACCTTTCGCAACCTCGGATGCCATTCCTGCTGCTGATGCTCTTTGGATGTCGCTCATGGCATTCTATTTTGAAGTCTAATCCAACGTATTTGTTTTATGGTTACTTTTATGATTTTAAATTTTTAAGTAAAATACGAAATAAAATAAATAATAAAAGAGCCTATATGAAAACAAGAGTATTATTTTTATCAGCAGTGTGTAATCTTTTTTTATTGTCCAGTTGCGCCATCAAAGATGATGATACGATGACTGAGAAGATTTTAAAACATTCTGTTAATGCACCTGCCTATATAGTCATTGGTGCTGGTGCTATTGCTACAGAGGGTTCAAAGGCTATATTAACCGCAGTTTGTGTTCCGCCTTATATGGCGTATAAGCATCTAACCAAAGATGATTCCAACGCTACCATAGATTTAAATCAAATGAAAGACGTTATTGAAGAGTGATTTTTAGTGAGTGTTTGTGTTGGAGCGGGGTTATAATCCCGCCGCCTCAACGATTTTGGATTGGTGGTCTGCGATGAGGGGTTCTACTATCTCATCCATAAGCCCGCCTTGCATAATCTCGGCTAGTCTGTAGAGAGTTAAGCCGATACGATGGTCGCTTATGCGGTTTTGTGGGTAGTTGTATGTTCGGATACGCCCGCTTCTATCGCCTGTACCAACTTGCGCTGCACGGTTCGCACTGTCTTTTGCGATGGCTTCTTGCATCTCTAGGTCATAGAGTCTTGCTTTTAAGACTTTCATCGCTTTTTCTTTGTTTTTGTGTTGTGACTTTTGGTCTTGGTTTGTTACAACAAGACCAGTTGGAAGGTGTGTAATCCTTACAGCAGAGTCTGTTGTGTTGACACTTTGACCGCCACAGCCAGATGAACGCATAACGTCTATCTTTAGGTCGCATTCGTTGATTTGAACCTCAACATCGTCAACCTCTGGCATAACAGCAACTGTAATCGCCGAGGTGTGTACACGTCCCTGAGACTCTGTTGCGGGAACACGCTGAACACGGTGCGTTCCGCCTTCATACTTCAATCTGCTATAAACCTGCTCACCTCTGATAAGTGCAATCATCTCTTTGTAACCGCCAGCATCTGATGGAGAGCTGCTCATAATCTCAACTTTCCACCCTTTAAGGTCGGCATAGCGGACATAAGCTTCAAAAAGATTTCCTACAAATATAGCCGCCTCATCTCCGCCCGCTCCAGCACGAAGCTCCACGATGATATTTCTATCATCATTTGGGTCTTTTGGGAGAAGCAGAAGTTTGATGTCATCTTCAAGAATTGGAATTCTTATCTCAAGCTCTTTGAGTTCCTCTTTTGCCATTTCAGCCATTTCAGAGTCATAAAGCATCTCTTTTGTGTCGCTAATTTGGGCAATTACAGATTTGTACTCTTGTGCTTTTTCAACAATATCTTCTAAGGAGGATCTCTCTTTTGAGAGCATTGTCATTCTTTTGATGTCGGAGATGATGTCAGGTGAACTCAGCATTTCGCCAAGTTCATTATAACGATTGATAAACGGGGTAAGTTTATCGGCTAACATAAATAGTTAACCTTAAAGTGCGTTTACAGCTCTGTGAAGACGACTGATTTTTCTTGCAGCAGTCTCTTTTTTCAAGATACCTTTGCTTACAAATTTTTGAATTTGTTTGTTTGCTACGCCCATTGCTGATGTAGCTTCCTCTTTACTTCCTGCTTCAACAGCAGCACGAACATCTTTTACAATGTTTTTAAGACGAGTTCTGTAAAAACGATTACGCTCTGCACGAACGATAGTTTGACGAATTCTCTTAACTGATGACTTGTGATTTGCCATACATGAGTCCTTCTCATAAAAATTTAGTGCGGAATGGTAGCTTAAAAATAATTAAAATTAAGTTAAAGACAAGCTAAATTGTAATGATTTAGAGATTATTCGATTAATGTGTTAAAATACTGCACTTTAAATTTTGGAAAAATGTCATGAAATTATTTGGAACAGATGGAGTAAGAGGGGAAGCTGGGTCGTTTTTGAGCGCACAGCTTGCTATGCGTGTGGCGATGGCTGCTGGAATCTATTTTAAAGCACAAGCTAAGACAAATAAGATTTTAGTCGGCAAAGATACCCGCCGCAGCGGCTACATGATAGAAAATGCTATAGTGAGCGGTCTTACTGCTATTGGGTACGATGTGGTGCAGATTGGTCCGATGCCAACACCAGCTATCGCATTTTTGACGGAAAACATGCGTTGTGATGCTGGAATCATGATAAGTGCGTCGCACAACTCTTATGAAGATAACGGTATCAAGTTTTTTGATGGAAGCGGGGACAAACTGCCACAAAGTGCTGAAGAGGAGATAGAGAAAATCTACCATGACGATGAGATGATTTTAGAAGCGCAAAGAAAAGGAAAGGATATCGGCAAAGCAAAGAGAATTGATGATGTTATCGGTCGCTATATCGTACAGCTCAAAAACTCATTTCCTAGAGACCTCTCTCTTAAAGATATGCGTATCGTTCTTGATGCGGCAAATGGGGCAGGATACATTGTCGGTCCGACGGTTTTAGAAGAGCTTGGCGCAGAAGTTATCGTTTTGCATAACAAGCCTGATGGTTTCAACATAAACGAGGGATGTGGTGCGCTTCATACAAAAGATGTGTGTGCAAATGTCGTGAAGTATAGGGCAGATTTGGGCATAGCACTGGACGGCGATGCGGACAGGGTCGTAATAGTCGATGAAAAAGGTGTTGTTGTCGATGGAGACCAACTTCTTGGCGCACTTGGGGCATACATGAACAGCAAAAATCTGCTAAAAGGCGGCGGTATCGTTGCAACGGTTATGAGCAACAAAGCACTTGACCATTTCATGGAAGAAAAGGGGTTGAAACTTTTACGTTCGGACGTTGGCGATAAAAATGTATTGGAACTCATGAAACAAGAGGGTATTAACTTTGGCGGCGAGCAGAGCGGACATGTCATCATAAGTGACTTTGCAAAAACTGGCGATGGCTTGGTAAGTGCGCTTCAGGTACTGGCACTTCTCATAAAAACAGGGCAAAAGGCTTCCAAGGCACTCCGTCCATTTGCACTTTATCCTCAAAAACTTGTCAATATCAAAGTAAAAACAAAAAAACCTCTTGATGAAATTGAGGGACTGGAAGCAAAATTATTAGAGCTTAAGCAAAATGGCGTACATCATCTTGTACGTTATTCTGGTACAGAAAACAAATTAAGGGTTTTGCTAGAGTGTAAAGATGCCAAAAAAATGAATGCTCACATGGATGAAATGATAGATTTTTTTCAAAAAGCTCTCAATGCGTAACAAGATAATGCGTCTTTTGACGCTGCTCTTTTTGTCTCTTGCGGGTATTTTTATCATTGACCAAAGTATCAAATCGCTCTTTGTGGACGGCTTTCGTTACTACACAGAGTGTATCGATTTGATACTTGTTTATAACAAAGGTGTGGCATTTTCGATGTTTGCTTTTTTGGATGAGTGGCTCAAATATATACAGCTTGTTTTGGTTTTTGGTGTGCTTGGGTATATCGTCCATCTGGGTGAAGTCTGCTATGCGATTCCAGCTGGATTTATGCTAGGAGGGGCTTTTTCAAACATCTATGACAGGTTTGTTCATGGTGGTGTTGTCGATATGGTTTACTGGCATTGCGGCTTTGATTTTGCAGTGTTTAACTTTGCGGATGTGATGATAGACGTGGCAGTTGCTTGGATATTGTTACTTAACTTCAAGCCAAAATTATGCTCTAAAGAGATATAAAAGCAGATTTAAGGTAATATTGCCAAAAACAACAACAAGAGGGAAATTGATGAAAATCAAAACAAATAAAATTAATAGTGCAAATGCTCAAATTGAAGCTGAAATTCCAAAAAGTATGATAGATGAGAATGTAGAGAAAATCGCAAAGAAGTTAACAAAAACTGCTTCTGTTCAAGGTTTTCGTAAAGGAAAAGTTCCTGTTAATGTAATCAAAAAGCAGTATGGCGAGCGTTTGATTCAGGATGCTGAGTCTGAGGCTTTGCGTGAAGTTTTAAACAGAGGTCTTGATGAACTTCAAATCGCTATGAATACACTTATTGGCGAGCCAAATATTACACAATTCAACAAAAGTGCTGATAAAATTGAAGTAAGCGTAACAATCGCTACAAGACCAGAGATTGATCTTGAGAACTATAAAGAGATGGTGCCAGAGTTCCAAAAACCTGTTATCAGTGATGAAGATGTTGCAAAGAGAGTTGAAAAACTAGCTGATGCACAAGGCAAATTTGTAGATCTTAAAGAGCAAAGAGCGGCACAAAACGGCGATAGCGCAATTATCGACTTTGAAGGTTCAATCGACGGAGAACTTTTTGATGGTGGTGCGGCAAAAGAGTTTGCATTGGTTTTAGGTTCTGGTCAGTTTATCCCAGGTTTTGAAGAGCAAGTTGTAGGTATGAATATCGGGGAAGAAAAAGTAGTAAAAGTAAAATTCCCTGAGAGTTATGGTTCAGAGAAGCTTGCAGGAAAAGATGCTGAGTTTAAAGTAACACTTCACGCTATCCAAGAGAAGGTAAAAGTGGAGATTGATGACGCTTTTGCTGCAAAAATGCTTGCGGGTCAAGATGACAAAAGTTTGGAAAACCTCAAATCTCAAGTAAAAAAACAACTTGAGTATGAAGCACTTTCAAAGCTATATAATGATGAGTTAAAACCTACACTTTTAGAGGCTTTTGTTGCTAAGATGCAGTTTGACTTGCCAGATTTTGTTGTTGAGCAAGAGATTGATGTTGCGCTTAACAGAAAAGCAAGTACAATGAGCGAAGAAGAGATTCAAGAGTTGCGTGAGAGTGCGCAGAAACTACAAGAGCTTCGTGAAACATTCCGTGAAGATGCACAAAGAAGCGTAAGAGCGACATTTATCATTGATGCACTTGCAACGGCAGAGAAAGTAAGAGTAGATGAAAATGAAGTGATGCAGACTATTTACTATGAAGCGATGCAGATGGGACAAGACCCAAGAGTTGCATACGATAACTATAAAAATTCTGGATATCTTCCAGCAATCCAGATGTCAATGGTAGAAGACAAAGTCCTTACACAGATTTTAAACTCAAAAATAGAGGCGTAAGTAGATGAGTTATATCCCTTATGTAGTTGAAAAAACAGCACGTGGTGAGCGTTCTTATGATATCTACTCCCGTCTTTTAAAAGATAGAATCATCATGCTAAGCGGAGAGGTAAACGACGCAGTTGCTTCCTCTATCGTGGCGCAGATGCTTTTTTTAGAGGCTGAAGATCCTGAAAAAGATATCTACTTCTACATAAACTCCCCAGGCGGAGTTGTGACAGCGGGTATGGCTATCTATGATACCATGAACTATATTCGTCCAAATGTTGCAACTATTTGCGTTGGTCAAGCGGCATCAATGGGGGCATTTTTGCTCTCTAGCGGTGCAAAGGGAAAGAGATATGCACTTCCTCATGCCCGCATCATGATTCATCAGCCTTTAGGTGGTGCGCAAGGTCAGGCAACAGACATAGCCATCCAAGCTAAAGAGATTTTGCGCATGAAAGAGGAGCTTAACGCTATTTTGGCAAAAAACACTGGGCAAGATGTCCAAACAGTAGAAAAAGACACCGACAGAGACAACTTCATGAGTGCTGAGGAGTCAAAGAAGTATGGTATGATTGATGAAGTGCTACTTAAAAAAGAGTAAAAACAATGACAGGAACTTTTAAAAACAGAGTGCGTCACGACACTACAGCTATAAAATCAACAATGGCTGATGAGAAAGTTGTGATTACTGAGAGAGTTGTTGTAGAGCCAGAAAGTGAGCTTGAAATATACTCAAAAGAGGTTCTCGCAGCTCTTATTGAAGATGGTTTGCCGCCAACTCCAAAC
Source organism: Sulfurimonas sp. (assembly GCA_030247515.1). Classification (GTDB taxonomy): domain Bacteria; phylum Campylobacterota; class Campylobacteria; order Campylobacterales; family Sulfurimonadaceae; genus Sulfurimonas. Next base: position 14,674 of record JAOTSA010000022.1, read on the forward strand.
AACTTTTCTCTCTATTTTGACAGACTTTTGGAAGAAAAAAGTCAAAGCACTCGTAAACAGATAGTTTCTGTTTTGGAACTAGAAGAAGACGGTGATGCGGAAAATTCAATCATACTTGAACAGACTCTAAAAAAAGGGTTTGTTTCTATCAAAAATATCTTAAATGTCGCTGCAAATCTCTATAAAAATATGGCGTTGATGGCAAAAATTCTTGAGAAAAGAAAACAGGAGCTTGAAGCAGACTTTACTTCACAAGAGACAAAAAACATTGCTGCTTCATTAGGTTCTGATATCTCCAAGCTCAATGAGATTCTTCAAAAACAGAGCAGTAACATGAGAACGATGTACGATGATACGGCTAAAATCATCAGAGATGTTGAGAATGAGACTGTTTTTGACAACCAGTATGGCGTTTACAATAAACGATACATGATGTTGAAAATAGCACAAGAGATAGAACTCATACGAAAATTTGGGCATAAAAGCTCACTTATCATGATAGAGCTTGCTCGTGACCTTAAGGCTAGTGTGACAAATGAAAAAGCTGTTATGCTTATGACAAAAACAGTGGCAAGACTTCTTTTGAAAACCTCTCGAAGAAGCGACATTGTGGCACATTATGGTAATGGTGTCTTTTTGATGCTTTTGAAGCATACAGATATAGAGAGTGCCAAACAAGCAAGTGAAAGACTTTGCGACCTTGTCTCAAACAGCAACTTTTTTTTAGCAGACCGTGAGATTCAGCTCAAAATATCTATCGGTATCACAGATATCGTGCAAAATAACTCAGTAGAAGAGATTATTGTAAGCACAATGGATGGCGTAAAAGCGGCGTATGACGACCCCCATTTAGATTATGCAGTCATAGTAAAATAATTAAAACAGTTAAAAAAGATGAAATTGACAATAGTAGAATATCCAAATAAAAGATTAAAAGAAAAGTCCAAGCTTGTTGAGAAGTTTGATGGTGAACTTCATAAGCTTCTTGATGCAATGTATGAATCAATGATAAGTTCTAGTGGAATAGGGCTTGCAGCCATTCAAATAGGGTATGCAAAACAGATACTGCTTCTCAATATTCCAGATGAAAATGATGCACAGTCAAGAGATGCTCTTATTGAGATGATAAACCCTGTTATCATAGAGAGTTTGGGAGAGACCATCTACCAAGAGGGGTGTCTTAGTGTTCCTAGCTTTTATGAGGATATAAACAGATTTGAGAAAGTAAGCGTCAACTACCAAGATAGAGACGGCAATACAAAAAATATCGAGGCTGATGGACTTCTTAGTATCGCAATTCAGCATGAGATTGACCATCTAAATGGCATACTTTTTATAGACAAACTCTCCTACTCCCGCAGAAAAAAGTTTGAAAAAGAGTATAAAAAAATGCTAAAAGAGAAAAAAATCTCAAAGAACAGCACAAAAGAGTAGTCTCTGCACGTTTTATATGACATTTTGTCATATAATTTCATATTTGAAAATTTTCATAGTAGAATTTGGCAACTTAATCAAGGTTGCCGTTATGAAAAGAGTTTTATGTGCGACATACGAGGGTATCGAAGCAAAAGTTGTGCAAGTTGAATCGACTTTAACAAAAGGTCTCCCATCTTTTAGCGTGGTTGGGATGGCTAGCGCATCCATCAATGAAGCAAAAGAGCGTGTCAAATCCGCACTGCTTAGTAACGAATTTATCTTTCCTCCAAAACGTATCACCATAAACCTTGCCCCAAGTGACCTTAAAAAAGAGGGAAGTCAGTTTGATTTGAGCATCGCACTCTTGATTGCGCTTGATGCTTTAGTGGATGATTTGAGCGAGTGGTTTGTTTTTGGCGAACTGGGGCTTGATGGTGCTATCAAGGAAAATCTACAGCTTTATGCACTTCTACTCTCGCTATCAAATCAAAAAATCATTAAAAAAGCAGTTGTGCCTTATGAGAGTTTGGAGAAGCTCTCAAATATCCCAAATGTTGATTTTTATGGAGTAAAAACGCTTGATGAAGCCATAGCACTTCTCAAAAACAGCGCAAATGCTCAGCCAAATGCAGTTTACAAAAGAATCGACTATCCAAACATAAGTGTTGATGATACAGAGTACTATTTTGTGCAGAATTATCCTGAAGATTTTTTGGATGTCAAAGGTCAAGAGGTGGCAAAGCGTGCCGCTCTCATCAGTGCGGCAGGTTTTCACAATCTGCTTTTAGAGGGAAGCCCAGGGTGTGGCAAGAGCATGATTGCTCAGAGGTTGCGCTACATTTTACCACCACTTAGCGGCGATGAGATTTTAGAAATCGCAAAACTTGATGTACTTGAAGCAGTAGAACCACAGTTTGTACCGTTAAGAAGCTTTCGCTCGCCGCACCACTCCTCAACGACGGCAAGTATCTTTGGCGGTGGAAGTCATAAGGCTAAAATCGGCGAAGTGGGGCTTGCGCATCGTGGGATTTTATTTTTTGACGAACTGCCGCACTTTAGCAAAGTTGTTCTTGAAGCACTCAGAGAACCGTTGCAAGACAACAAAATCCGCATCTCAAGAGTTAACTCAAAAGTAGAGTATCCAAGTGATTTTCTCTTTGTCTGCGCCATGAACCCCTGCCCATGCGGCAATCTGCTTCATGCGCATAAAGAGTGCAGATGCAGTGAGCTTGACATTGTGCGGTACAAAAACAGACTTTCCGACCCATTTTTAGACAGGATAGATTTGTGCGTGGTGATGCAACATGTCGCTCCAAGCGACACATCAAGCATAAGTTCACAGCAGATGCACGCAAAAGTGCTTGAAGTGCATCGCATGGTAAAAGAGCGTGGACAAAAAAGTTTTACGGCAAAGCTCAGTGATGCAGAGATAGAGAAGTTTTGTGTTTTAAATGCAGAGGCAAAAGCCGTTTTGGATATGGCAGTTGATAAATTTGCTCTATCGTTTAGAAGTATCAAAAAGATTCAAAAGGTCGCCCGAACCATTGCGGATTTGCGTGGCGGGGATATTATAGAGAAGAGTGATATTTTAGAGGCACTAAGCTATAGAAGAAGATAGAATGTAAAAGTGTGTTATACGAATAGAATTTTGGGCGGGGCTAAAGCCCCACTTCCGAGGAAAAAAGCGCACACTTCATTACTTAGCCGCAATTCCCTCAACAGATATGTCAAGCTTCACTTTTTCACTCACCGCAACGCCGCCAGCTTCCAAAACTCTGTTCCATTTGACATTGTAGTCTCTTCTGTCAATCGTTCCTGCGAGCGTAAATCCAGCTCTCTTTTTGCCCATAGGGTCTGTGATAGTGCCGCCAAACTCATAGTCAAGGACAACATCTTTTGTGACATCTTTTATGGTAAGTTTTCCATACGCTTTATCGCCTTTTACCTTATCGAGAACAAATTTTATTTTTGGATACTTCTCTGCATCAAAAATTTCTGATGACTTAAGGTGAGCATCTCTGTCTTCTATATTTGTATTGATAGAATCAACATCAATTTCGCCTTGAAGTTTTGTCAAAAGAGCAGATTTGTCATCCAGCTCAAATGTGCCAGAAAAGTTTTGAAACTCCCCGCCAACGGTACTTACCATCATGTGCTTTACCTTAAAAGCAACATTTGTATGTGCTACATCTACATTATAAGACGCACCAAAAAGTGAGCTAATTCCAAGCAGCAAAGCCGCTAACGAGCTTATCATTTTCATCTTCAATCCTTTAGGTTGGTTTGAAGCATTATCTACTTTTTTTCGCTTTTTTGCTCTTAATATTGTCAATTAGTGACATTATTTAATTTTGGTGTTATGATGGCTTAGTAACCATCTTGGCATGCTTTCGGCTATGCTTAGAAAGTTGCACTTGTTTTTATAAGTTTACAAATACAAAATCCTTCTTGTGCTAAAATAAAATTCTTCCATTGCTAAAAACAGCTTGATTAGCTGCCTCTTTTTTTCATATACTTTAATTATCAAATCATGAGGAGTTTTTATGTCAAAAGTAGTCTTAATCACAGGTGCAACTTCGGGAATGGGAGAGCTTAGTGCAAAGTTTTTATCTGATAGTGGATATGTAGTTTATGCGGGTTCAAGAGATGAAAATGTTGAAGCAGGGAGCGGGAATCTTAAACACATCTACATAGATGTAACAAAAACAGATACCATAAAAAATGCAGTAAAAACAATTGTCAAAAACGAGGGTAAAATCGATGTTCTTGTAAACAATGCAGGGTATGGGCTTTTGGCAACTCTTGAAGAGGGAACGGATGAGGAGATGTTTAACCAGTTTGATGTCAATGTTTTTGGACTTATCAAAGCAACAAGAGAAGTTTTACCGTATATGAGAGAAGCTGGGAGCGGAGTTGTCATAAATATCAGTTCGTTTTTGGGCAAAATGGGGCTTCCTCTGCTTTCACACTATAACGCTTCAAAGTACGCTGTTGAGGGTATAACGGATTCGCTTAGATTTGAAACTCTGCCTTTTGGTGTAAGAGTTCATGCTATAGAATCAGGACTTTTTGGGACAAACTTTGTAAAAAAAGGGTTGGTTGCAAATGCGCAAACGACAAGCGAGGATTCACCGTATAAAGAGTTGGTAGCTCATTTTGTACCGATAGTCGCAAAAGCTATAAATGAAGGACCTTCTCCACAACCAATCGCCGATGCAATTAAGATGATTATCGAAGATGAAAATGCTCCTATCGCCGTGCCTGTCGGTGTCGAGGCGACGACATTTGTGCCTATGAGAAAGAGCATGAGTGATGAAGAGTTTGAAGCAAAAATCAAAGAAACATTTGGGATTTAGATGAAAAAGCTGCTCTTTTATACTCTGCTTTTGGCTATCGTCGTTGTCAGCACGATGGCTACCATCGCTTATTTGACACCTCCAAAAAAAGTTCCAAACTATAGCGATACAGAGCTAAGAGAGCTGGCGATACAAAAGGGGCATAAAGCGATGCCCTCCTCTTTGGATGAGCTTATATTTCTCGTGGATGAGACCTCAAACCCAATGACACGGGATAAGATAGCACTTGGAGAGGAGCTTTTCTTCGATACAAATCTCTCAAAAAACGGCAAAACAAGTTGCGCAACATGCCACTCTTTTGATAGAGACCTTAAAAATAGCGGTGCAATGCTGCAAATGCTCACGCAAAAAGAGCCAAAAACCAACGATTGCGCCGCATGTCATCTAAGAGACCAGAGCGGAGTCGATAGATTTACCTTTTCTCAAGGCGATAAGGACACCGTGCATCCAAATCTTCTCAACACACAGACCATTTTAAACACAGCTTTTGCAAAACATTTTACATGGAGTGGCGAGATTAAAAGTATAAGAGAGCAGAGTGCAAACTCGCTTTTGGCACACCATAAGCTCAACATGACCAAAGAAGATATCAACTCCACTCTTGCCAAAAACCAAAGATATCAAAAATTGTTTGCAGAGGCTTTTGAAGACGGCATAACATTTGACAACACCACAAAAGCACTTGAAGTATATGTAAAAACGCTTGTCACAAGAGGAGCGTATGACAGATTTTTGGATGGAGACGACACTGCCATGAGCCAAAGCGCAAAGAGAGGTTTGGCAAACTTTATCAACCACGGATGCAAAGGGTGTCATGCAGGCAGAGCATTTGGCGGCGAGAGCATCCAGAGATTTCCTCTTAGAGAGTTTGCACAGCTTTATGATATAAAGCCAAATTTTGAATTTTTTCCAGAACTTAAACGCCTTGATGATGAGTTTCCATTTAAAAACAGCGGCGGATATCTCGGCAAAGGAGATGCACACCTCTTTAGAGTTCCCATACTTAGAAATGTCACAAAAACATCCCCCTATTTTCACAACGGTGCAGTACCAAAGATACGTGAAGCGGTGGATATCATGGGAAGACACCAGCTCGGTCGCCATCTCACACTTGAGCAGATTGATGAGATTGTTGCATTTTTAAGAACATTAGAGGGTGAAATAGTTGACTATAGGGGCGCAAAATGAGAAGATTTTTAGTAAAGTTTTTCATACTTTTGATGTTTGTCTCGGGCGTTGTTCAGCTCAAACTCTTTGACATCTCATGGGAGATTTTTAGAGTTGTACAGCCATTACACATAGCTCTCTCGCTTCTTGTGATACTCTTTTTTATGAACTCTTTTATCTATAAACATATCCGCAGATACTATTTTGTAAGAAAGACAAACAGCGTGAATGGTTGGATGTTTTTGGTCTCTTTTGCTCTTGTTACTCTTAGCGGATTGTACCTCTTTTTTATCGGCAATCGTGGCGGAGACATCTTAGGAATAGTCTCATTTAACATCCACCTCTTTGGCTCGTTTGCTCTGATACTCTTTTTCCTCTGGCATATCACAGCTCCCATGAAGCAAAACAGAGAGCCATTGGCACTTCTAGCAGCTCTTTTTCTCCTCTACCCATCTATCTCACAAAGCAAGATAACAGAACTCTCAAACCTTGAGATAACTAAAAATGGCGCAAAAAGCTACCACAGCGAGGATTGGACAAACTCTGCAAAATGCAAATCATGCCACAGTGAGATATTTGAGCAGTGGAGCAACTCAAACCACAAGCACATAGCAGGCTCAAACCCATATTATATGGTTATGGAGACGCTCGCAGGAGAAGTTGAGGGAGAGGAGTTTCGCAAATGGTGCATGGGATGTCACAACCCAAGTGCACTCTCGGTGGGAATTGGCAAAAGCACGCATGCCATGGATGGCAATTTTGTAAGCAATGAACATTTTGAAAAAGGGGCAAAAACGCTTCTTAAAAATTTTAAAGAACATGGCAATTTTAGGCTTGAAGAGGGTGCTTCATGCATCACATGCCACCAGATAAGCGATGCCACAAGTAAAGGAAACGCCTCTTTTTCACTCTCGCTAGATAGACAAAAACACGCATTTGAAGAGTCAAAATCTGCCTTAGGACACTGGTTTAGCGAGAGACTAATCAACTCAAATCCAACCACACATAAAGAGAGCTACTCAAAAGAGTTTTACAAAGAGAGCCGCTACTGTGCCTCATGTCATGATGAGTCTCATCCGCAAAATGGCATAAAAATCGTCTCGACATTTGAGGAGTGGAAAAAGTCGCCTTTTAACAACCCAAATGACAAAACAAAACATAAAAGCTGCATAGACTGCCATATGACAAACCTAAAAGATGACAAATTTACACCGCTAAAAGGGACTTCTACAGATGGCGGAGTTGTCAAAGGGGATGTTAAAGTTCACTATTTTGCAGGTTCAAACCACTTCTTAGCAGGGCTTAGAGACAAGGCGCAAGAAGAACAAACACTTCAGTTGCTTAGAACTTCAGCAAAACTTGATGTTGCGCTAAAAGATGGTGTTTTGGAAGTTGGTATAAAAAATATCGGCGCAGGACACCATCTACCAACAGGCGTGGCTGATTTTAGAGAGTTATGGCTTGAAATTGAGGTAAAAGACAGGGAAGGCAAACTGATTTTCTCAAGCGGCAAACTCAAAAGCGATGGCAACATTGAAGATGGAAGCAGACTTTTTCAAAAGGTTTTTGGCGATGAGAACTCCAAACCCGTCGGACTTCTTTTTTGGAAGTACAAAACTCTTCTAAGCGACACACGCATACCAGCAGGCGAGAGAAGAGTAGAAAGATTTACACTAAACAAAGAGGCAAAATACCCAATCCAAGTAAGCGCAAAACTAAATTTTAGAATCTACCCACAGTGGGTAACCGATGCAGTAAGAAAAGTTTTTCCAGTTCTTAGCAACCCCAACGCAGTCGAACTAATAAGGGTAGAAAAAGAGCTGAAGTAGTTTTTAGCCTAGCAAAAAGCTAGACTAAGAAGAGAAGCCTAATGCTTCTTTTTGTCGTGTTGCAACTCTTTTACGATAGCAGATCTCAAACCATCTAACTCACTTTGAGGAAGATTGTCTTTAGAACACATGATATGCTCTTTAGCGATAAGGATTGTAGTCGAACGCATTACGCCATCCATCATTTTCTCAGCAATAATCGCATTAGATTTGAACTTTGTCATTATCCAACCCTCTTTTTCCCCAGCTTTTTCTATCGCTTCTGTAACGCTTGCCGAATCACGGTGTCCGATATAAATGGCAGTCTTGCATATTGTTGCATCCTCTTCCATATGCGCTCCCATGTTCGCCTCATTAGACACACCGTCCTTTACACTACATCCCGTCATCAACATTAACGTCGCAACAGAAACTGCAGCTATTGATACCATCTTTTTCATAATTGCCTCCCTTACTTTTTGTTTTTATGAATTTTTTTCAAAATTAATTCCACATTAAAAAAAATTAATTAATCAATGATATAATAATAGAGATAAAACAAAATTTAAATTAAAAATAAGAGTTTGGAAAATGACAATCCAAGACCTAGTAATAATCGGTGCGATGAGCGTTCCCATGTTAATGTTTTCTGTTTTTCCTGGAATTTGGGTTGGTGATTATCTTGAACGCAAACACCAGATAGAAGAGAAGAAC
>JAOTSA010000023.1 GCA_030247515.1 Sulfurimonas sp.
AATTATGACAAAACGAATTTTCGTAACCGCTACAAATACAAATATCGGCAAGACCTATACAACTAAGTTATTGTTAAAAGAGTTTGCTTCTCGTGGGTTTAGCGTGGGGGTTATAAAGCCCATTGAGACTGGGGTTGTGGATGGGTATGCGGAGGATGGGGAGGGGCTTTTAGGGGTTATAAAAGAGCTGAATCCTAAACTGTGGCACTTGGAGGTTGAGGATATCGTTCCCATAATGTACGAGATGGCGGCGGCTCCGTTTGTGGCATCTAGCAATACCTCTTTTGATAGAAAAATTGTCCAAAAGAGGATTGATGAGCTTGAGGCTTTTTGTGATATCATCATCATTGAGGGGGCGGGCGGGCTTTATGTGCCTCTTGACGATAACACCATGATGATTGACTTGATACAAAAGTTTGATGCGGTTGCGCTTTTGGTTACGCACTGCTCTCTTGGCTGCATAAATGATACGCTGCTTAGTAAAAAGGCTCTTGAAGATAAGAAGATAGCACACACTGTTGCGTTTAACTGCAAAGATGATGAGAGTAGTTTTGCCACTCTCTCTAAGCCTTACTTTTTGCAAACGGGTTTTGAGGTGCTTGAAGTGGGGCGTGATATTGAAAAAATATGTGATGTCTTGTATAATTTATAAAATATTTGAAAAAAGAGCATTATGAAACATTTAATTCGCACGGATGATTTTACGACTAAAGAGATAGAGTCGATTTTAGAGGATGCAAAGCTTTTTAGTGATGGCAGATTTGATAGGATTTTACGGGATAAAATCATAATTACGCTCTTTTTTGAAAACTCGACAAGAACGAGAAGCTCTTTTGAGATAGCGGCTAAGAGGCTTGGGGCGGAGATAGTTCATCTTGATGTGGCAAACAGCTCTACAAAAAAGGGTGAGACGCTTGTCGATACGGCTATGAACCTTGATGCTATGGGTCCTCATGCCATCATCGTGCGACATCAAAACTCAGGTGTGCCAAAAATCCTCTCAAACTACACCAAAGCTTCCATTATAAATGCAGGTGATGGCGCACATGCACACCCGACGCAGGCACTTTTAGACCTTTTTACTCTCAAAAAACATTTCGGAGATGTTAAAGGAAAAAAGATAGCAATAGTCGGAGATATAAAAAATTCAAGAGTTGCAAACTCGAATATCGAACTGCTTACTCGCTTTGGCATGGAGGTGATTTTAGTAGCACCGCCGCAGTTTTTGCCAAAAACTAACCTAAGAACGACGCACTATATAAATGAGATTATTGATGAAGTGGATGCCATCATGAGCCTTAGAACACAGACGGAGAGACACTCCTCGCAAACTTACGCATCGCTCAAAGATTATGCTAGTGATTTTTGCATAACCTCGGAGGTTGTGGGAGATAGGGACATCATCTTGCTTCACCCTGGACCTGTTCATAGAAATATAGATATTTGCGATGCACTTTTGGCAGATAAAAGATGCAAGGTTTTGGAGCAGGTCTCAAACGGTGTGGCGATTAGAATGGCTGTGCTAAAAAAACTGATTAATGACATTTGATGATTTAAACTCTTTTGGCGCAAAAAGAGAGCCTTTTTTGTTTATAGTCGATTTTAAGGCTCAAAATATCATAGCTTCCGCTTTGTGCGAACTTGAGGCAAACGATATCGAATTTTGCATAGATGAAGAGTATGAAGTAAAAGAGCATGCGGACTTTTTGGAGAAAAAGGGTGCAGACTTTAGCGAATATAAAAAAAAGTTTGATTTTGTCATAGAGAAGATAAAGGCAGGCGAAACATATCTTTTAAATCTTACTCAGCCCTCATTTATAAAAACTCCGCTCTCTCTCAAAGAGATATTTGGGTGTGCCAATGCCCACTATAAGCTCAGATATAAAGATGAGTTCGTCTGCTTCTCCCCAGAAAAATTTATCCAGATAGAGGGCGCTAAAATCTCCACTTTCCCCATGAAAGGGACGATAGACGCATCCATGCCAAATGCCAAAGAGAGCATCTTAGCCAACCAAAAAGAGATGGCGGAACATGTCATGGTTGTTGACCTCTTGAGAAACGACCTCTCCATCGTGGCAAAAGAGGTGAGAGTTGAGAAGTTTAGATATGTTCATGAGATAGAAGCGGGAGCGAAAAAACTTTTGCATGTAAGCTCTCATATAAGCGGAGATGTAGGGGATGATTGGCATGAGAGAATCGGGGATATTTTGCGTTTGCTTTTGCCAGCAGGAAGCATCAGCGGTGCGCCAAAGAGAAGCACTTTGGAGATTATCGATGCGGTTGAGGGGTATGAGAGAGGATTTTTTAGCGGGGTATTTGGTGTGTACGATGGCAAAACACTTGATAGTGCGGTTATGATACGATTTGTACAGAAAGTAAAAGAGGGCTATGTTTATAAAAGCGGCGGCGGTATAACACTCGATAGTGATGCGCAAAGTGAATACAGCGAGCTTTTAGACAAAGTCTATTTGCCATAAAAGGAGGGTTTGATGCTACTAAAAATAAGTGATTTTTTTACAAGCGGTTGGGATTTTGACGAATCGGAGCATGAGCTTAAAAACAGATACCAGATGATAAATATCGGTATTTTGCTCTCAACAGCGGGTCTTGTTTTTGGGATTATCGGTAACTATATACGAGATTTGCATGACTTTATTCCCATCGAAATCACTCTGCTTGGTATGAATTTTGTGATGTTTTTTGCTCTTCGGAAGTACCGCAATTTTTTTGAGTTTTTTGCAATGGGCATGACGCTGCAATATACTTTTTTATTTTTGTTTCTTATCTATCTTAGCCATCCAAGTGATTTAAAACATCTTTGGATATTTACTTATCCCATTATTTTGCTCTATTTTCAAAAAACGATTCACTCGCTTTATTGGCTTATTTTTATCCTTCTGATGCTTTTAATTGCACCGCTGCAGAGCTTTGTGGATGTAAAATACTCCATGTATCAGATAGTTTATATTTCGTTTGTGTTGGTAATCGTGAGCATTATTATCTACTTTTATAAGAAGAAAATTGATGAGGCAAAATCAAAGATATTGAAACAACAAAATATGCTAAAAAATTTCAATTTGGAGCTTGAAAAACAGGTAAAAGACAAAACAACAGAGCTTATAAAGCTCAATGAATCGCTTGAGATAGTAGTGGAACAAAAATTAGAAGAGCTTAGAAAAAAAGACCAAATCCTTGAGGTGCAGTCAAAACAGGCGGTAATGGGCGAGATGATAAGCATGATAGCGCATCAGTGGCGACAGCCGCTCTCTACCATAACGCTTCAAATTGCCAATTTGCAACTTAAACATATGCTTAACAATGAACGACGATGCAGGGATGTCGATGAAGCACTAAGCAATATAAGCAATACTATCATCTATCTTTCAGAAACTGTGGATGATTTTCAAACCTATTTTCGCCCAAATAAAGATAGCGTAACTATTGAGTTGCAGGAGTTGCTACAAAGAGCAATCAATTTTGCCATCGCAAGAGTGCAAGATAGAGGTATCCATTTGGCTATTCGTGAGCATAGTAAAATAACTCTCAAAACTTATGCAAATGAGCTTATTCAGGTAGTTCTCAATATCTTAAACAACGCAATTGATGCGCATCATGAGGTTAAATCTCCAAATCCTTTTATTGTAATTGATACATTGGTGGAGGGTCAGAGTATCTTTATTTCTATAGCAGATAATGCAGGAGGGATAAATCAAGAGTATCTTCCCCGTCTTTTTGAACCATATTTTAGTACAAAAGGCAAAAATGGAACTGGACTTGGACTTTATATGAGCAAGATGATTATAGAAAAACAGTTTGGCGGTGCGATAGAGGTAAAAACATCTGGAGGCGAGACGACATTTACCATTAAAATACCTATAAATGTGGGTTTGATATAAAAAAATTGATATAATTTATCGAATAATAAAAAAAGGTTTTGTATGTATATAAAAGATTTGAAGTTTTCTTTGTGGGCTGATTTTATAGAGAGAGACTATTTGGATAATGAATTTAAAGAACTGATTGCACAAGGGATTGTAAATGGAGCAACCTCAAATCCCTCAATCTTTAAAAATGCGATACTCACTTCAAGTGCCTATAAAGAGCAGCTTTTGGCTCTTGCATCGTTAACTCCAAAAGAGAAGTATGAGGCAGTTGCCATTTATGATATTCAAAAGGCGGCAGATATCTTAGAACCGCTTTATGCGCTTGGGGATGATGGATATGTGAGTATTGAGGTTGACCCTTACCTTTGTGATGATGCGGATGCAACTATTGAAGAGGGAAAAAGACTTTTTGCGCAAATAGGTCGCAAAAATGTGATGATAAAAGTTCCTGCAACAATGGCAGGATATATCGCTATGCGTGAGCTTGTAGCAAGCGGCATTCCTGTGAATGCAACACTTATCTTTCAAAAAGAGCAGGCACTTGCTTGTGCAGAGGCGTTTAGAGAGGGCATGAGAGAGCATGGGTCAGAAGTTGCTACGGTTATCAGTGTTTTTGTAAGCCGTATTGATAGAGCGCTTGATGGGATGCTTGCGGCAAATGGCGTTGCAACTGGTTTGAGCGGTATCTATAACAGTGCAGCTATCTATGCAGAAGTTGAAAAGTTGGGTGTAAAAGGGTGCAGAACTCTTTTTGCAAGTACAGGCGTGAAAGATGACTCTCTTCCCGCTCATTACTACATTGAAAAACTTTTGGCGTACAATAGTATCAACACCGCTCCAATTGAGACAATCAAAGCCTTTTGTGCGGATGGACTGCAAACAAAAGCATTGCCGATTGAGCCAAAAACAGTAGAAGAACATTTTGAAAAAATCAAGGGTTTAGGTATAGACTTTGATGCTGTTTTGGCAAAACAGGTGGCAGATGGACTTCAAGCATTTAAAGATGCTTTTAAAGATATATTGGAATCACTATGAGCATAAATAAGAGTGAAATAGATGCAAATGACTCAAAGTTTGAGCAGACAAGAAAAGTTAGAGAGTACCTTAAAAAACTCATAGAAAATGGTGGCAGTGACTTGCACGTCAAATCCAACGGAATCATACGTGCAAGAATCAACGGAGCAATCATCCCATTTTCTGGAAGTATTCTGTTGTATGACGAGGCAATGGCGTTGGCAAAAGAGCTGTTGCGTGGACGCTTTTTAGAATTTGTTGAAAACAAAGAGATAGACTTTGTTTATCAGTTTGATGAACGCAACCGATTTCGTGTCAATGTATTTTTTCAGACAGATGGTCCATCTTTTGTGTTTCGTGTTATTCCTATGAAAATTCCAACGATTGATGAGATGAAATATCCAGAGATAGTGAGAACTTTAACAAAAGAAACACGAGGCTTGATCCTTGTAACGGGAGCAACAGGAAGCGGTAAGTCAACAACGCTTGCTGCTATGGTGCATGAGATAAATATAACGGACAAGAAGCACATCATAACAATTGAAGACCCGATAGAGTTCGTGCATAAAGACAGAGGATGCCTTATAAATCAGCGTTCCTTAGGACAAGATACACTCTCTTTTACTAGAGCTTTGAGGGCTGCTTTGCGTGAAGACCCTGATATCATCCTTGTAGGTGAGATGAGAGACAGAGAGACAATTGAGCTGGCACTTCATGCCGCAGATACTGGACATCTTGTTTTTTCAACACTGCACACCATAGATGCCAAAGAGACGATTAACCGTATTGTTGCGATATTTCCAAATGAGGAGCAAAATCGTGTTCGTCTCTCACTTGCAAGTGTTCTTAGGGGAGTTATCTCTCAAAGACTTATCCCAACCATAGACAACAAGCGTGTTGCGGCGATGGAGATACTTGTAAAAACTCCTACAATCGAAAAGCTGATTTTAGAAAATAGAGATTATGAGATTCGTGAAGCCATAGAGAAAGGGCGTGACCACTACAAATCACAGAGCTTTGACCAACACATTTTAGATATTTATAACAGTGGAGTTATTACTAAAGAGAGAGCAAAAGAGTACGCAACAAGTGCAGCAGACCTAGAGCTTAGAATCAGCGGTTTAAATAACGCCAAACCTGCAGATAATCTCAATAAACCAGAAAATAGTGCAAATAAAAAAGTTTTGTTTGAAGACAATGATGTTTTTGACTTAAAGTAAGCTTTCTTTCAACTATGTTTAAAGCTTAAAAAGGTAAAATTCCAAACATTTTTTTATAAGGATTTACTATGTTAGAAGGTATCGTTAGAGAGAGTACTGGCAAAAAAAGCACGAAAGCGCTTCGCCGTGATGGTTATCTAATTGCAAATATTTACGGAAAAGGGCTTGAGAACATTCATGCCGCATTCAGAGAAAACGAATATATCCGTACTGTTCGCAATAAAGAGAACTTGGCATTCCCAGTTGCAGTAGCTGGAAAAGAGATGAATGTTGTTGTTCAAGCGTATGAAGCGCATCCTGTGACAGGTAAACTACTTCACGTGGATTTGATGGTTGCACAAACAGGTGTTGTGACTCACTATCATCTTCCAGTTCAAACAGTAGGTGATGCAATCGGTCTTAAAAACAAAGGTCTAGTGCATATTTCTAAACCACGTTTAAGAGTAAAAGCAGCTATCGAGAATGTTCCAAACAGTGTTGTTGTGGATGTTGCAAAGATGGATGTAGGTGATGCAAAGATGTTGCGTGACTTAGAGAGAATCCCAAATGTGACATTTACAGATGCTGACCGTGTATCTGTTTTAAGTATTATTAAAGCTAAGTAATTATGCTAATAGTCGGACTAGGCAACCCTGGCCCGAACTATGAACATACACGACATAATATAGGTTTTATGGTTATAGACGCACTCATTAAGCGTCAGGATGCCCAAAAACTCTCCTCTTCATCTTTCCAAGGTGAACTTTTCAAATTTTCAAATCATTTTTTATTAAAACCCCTTACTTTTATGAATCTATCAGGCATTTCAATTGCAGCCGTTAAGAAATTTTATAAAATTGATGAGGTTGTTGTGATACATGATGATTTGGATTTGCCATTTGGTACGCTTCGCTTTAAAAAAGGCGGCGGACACGGCGGACATAACGGTCTTAGATCTGCTGATGAGCATATCTCCAAAGAGTATATCCGAGTGCGAATGGGGATAGGAAAGCCCGTGCATAAAGGGGAAGTAGCCTCTTATGTTTTAAGTGACTTTTCCAAGGAGGAGCAAGGACACCTTAAAGAGTGGATAGAGAGTGCATCAAGCGCACTTGAGGCACTTCTCGCAGATAGTCTTGAAGATGTTAGCTCAAAATATACAATTAAAAATTTTCAGCTAAAATAGCAGCTTACCTCTTTGTCTGGACCTTATAATGCTGGCTTTTAAATATATCTCTTTTCACTACACAAGATATTTTTTAGTTATTTTGCTGGCTCTTATCCTCTTTTTAGTTGGGTTCGACTATATGGGAAATAGTGAAAAACTTGACCTCTCTGCAAACTTGCTACTTATTTATCTTGTTTATAAAACTTTTTATGCTCTTGATATGCTTCTGCCTCTCTCCCTTGTTTTTGCCATGATTGCAACCAAAATATTTTTGATTCGTTCCAACGCACTTGTCTCTTTTTACTCCCTTGGCTACTCAAGAATAGACATATTAAAGCCATTTGTCTTTGTTTCTATCGCTGTAATACTTTTTTTTATATCTCTGCACTCCATATCAAATTTTGCAAGAGCTGATGAATTTGCAAAAAACATTCGCAAAAATGCTCAGTATCTTAGCCCGACACGTGACCTTTTTTTTACATATAAAGATAAATTTGTCTATTTTTCAAAACTTCTTCCTCTGCAAGAGAGTGCGCAGAACATACGTGTTTTTAGTTTTGTTGACAACTCGCTAAAAGAGGTTTTGGTAGCCTCTAAAGCAAGCTATAGAAATGATGCGTGGCTTATCGATGAAGCGGATATTATTACAAAACCAGATAATATCAATTTTGAATCATTGGGCATAACGGTAGTACAACAAAAAAATCTGGAGATTCTTCAGGGATTTCGTCCAAAAATGCTAGATCAGGTTTATGAGGGGAAAGTCAACTTTTCCATCAAAGATGCTATTGACGCTTATGTACTTTTAAAGGCGCAAAATATCAATACAAACACCCTGAAAAGCGCACTTTACAAGATATTTATCTATCCTTTTTTTGTGCCAAGCTTGATTGTGATTATCTTCTTTTTTGTTCCCGTGAGTGCAAGATTTTTAAATATCTCTCTTTTTAGCTTTGGAGCTATTTTAGCCTCACTTATGGTGTGGGCATTTCTTTTTGCGCTTATTGAGCTATCAAACCATAAAACCTTGCCAAGCGAAGTAGGCATCATACTTCCTAACTTGCTTCTCTTTTTAGTTGCGCTAAGACAATGGCGGAAATATCGCACAACGGCATAAAAATAACAAAAATATAAGTACTTTTTAGATAGAATCCATCAAAAAATATTTAGGATTTTTATGATAAATTTTAAAGAACTTGCAACTAGCTATAAAACACCTCTATATATCTATGATTTAGACCATATGAGAACCCAATATGAAGAGCTAAAGAGCGCATTTAAGGGTAGAAAATCACTATTGGCATTTGCCATAAAATCAAACTCAAACCTTAGTATTATCAAAAACTTTGCAGACCTCGGAAGCGGTGCTGATTGTGTCTCCATTGGCGAGGTACGTCGTGCATTTTTAGCAGGAGTTCCAAACTATAAAATCATCTTCTCTGGCGTTGGAAAGAGCGATGATGAGATACGTGAAGCAATCGAGCGTGACATCCTCTACATCAACGTAGAGAGCGAAGCAGAACTCGGGCGTGTAGAGCTTATAGCAAAAGAGCTTGGTGTGCAGTGCAGAATCAGTATCAGAGTAAACCCAAA
The DNA here is from genome assembly GCA_030247515.1 of Sulfurimonas sp. Taxonomy (GTDB): domain Bacteria; phylum Campylobacterota; class Campylobacteria; order Campylobacterales; family Sulfurimonadaceae; genus Sulfurimonas. The sequence goes on from JAOTSA010000023.1 coordinate 8,859, forward strand.
CATCGACCCAAAGACGCACCCGTACATCTCAACAGGGCTTCATGATAACAAATTTGGCGTTGAGATAGATGCGGCAAAGAGGATGTATATCCGTGCCAACAACTCCGAACATCTTGACCCAGTGGGGATTCATTTTCATATCGGTTCGCAACTAACAGAATTAGAACCCATCTATGAGTCGGCTGTTATCGTCGCTGATTTGGTGCGCTCACTCCAAAGCATAAAAATAGAGTTGAACTTTTTTGATATAGGCGGCGGTTTGGGTGTGTGCTACAAGGATGAGGAGACTATCAAACCTTATGACTATGCGCAGGCTATTTTAGCCGCACTTCAAGGGCTTGATTTGACCATTGTTTGTGAACCTGGAAGATTTCTCACGGCAAATGCGGGCTATTTTTTGACAAAAGTTCTTTATGAGAAGAAAAATGGTGCAAAGAGATTTGTTGTGGTTGATGGTGCGATGAATGACCTCTTACGCCCAAGCCTCTACAAAGCATACCACAGAATCGAAGCGATAACCCAGAGCCAAACGGAGATGAGTGAAGCAGATGTTGTTGGTCCAGTGTGTGAGAGCGGAGACTTTTTTGCGAAAAACTATCCGCTTCCTATCTTAGAGCATAACGATTTGCTTGTGATTCACAGTGCTGGAGCGTATGGTTTTGGGATGGGCAGCAACTATAACACAAGAGGCAGAAGTGCTGAAGTTGCCATAAGTGGCGGCAAAGTAAAGCTTATCCGCAGACGAGAAGAGTTTGAGGATTTGATAGCTTTAGAGAAAGAGTATTTGGATAACTAAGATGTATTTTATTGATGTTCAAGGTACACTTATCAGCGATAGCGACAAATCTCCTATCCGTGGGAGCATAGAGTTCATCGATGCGCTAAATGCCAAACAAATTCCCTATATGGTTTTGACAAACAGTACGAAAAAAGCTTCAAGTGAATTTTATGATTTTCTCTGCTCTTTGGGGTTTAATTTTGACTTTTCACACTATCTTGACCCTTTGATGCTACTTGAGTCTCATGTTCAAAAGAGTGCAGTTGCCGCTTATGGTGCGGACGAATTTTTGGATGTTTTGAGAAAAATGGGCTATGTGCTTGATTATGAAAACCCAAAAACAGTGCTTATCTCGATAAAAGAGAACTTTACATCTGAGGAGTTTGCACAAATAATCGACTTTTTGCTTGGCGGTGCTTCACTTGTTGGGATGCATGAAACATCCATCTATGCAAAAAATTCTAAGCGTTATCCAGGGGTTGGGGCTATCTTGAAGATGCTCTCTTTTGCAACGTCATGTTCGTATGAGGTTGTAGGCAAGCCCAGTGTTGCATTTTATGATGAGGCACTTTTTATGCTTCAAAAGCAAAGCCCTGACGCAAAATTTAGCGATATCACCATTATAAGTGATGATGTCAAAGGTGACCTTGGCGGCGCAAAAGAGATGGGGATGAAAACTGTTTTTGTCACAAGCGGCAAATACAAAAGTGCAGATGAGATAGTCCCTTTTTTAGAGCCGCATCTTAGACCAGACTTTGTTTTTGCAGATATGCAAGAGATTTTGGAGCAATTATGAAAACATTAGAGGAGTGCCGCAGGGCTATTGATTTGCTTGATGATGAGCTTTTAGAGCTTCTCAACAAGAGAATGCAGGTAGTCAAACGTGTCGGAGAGATAAAAAAGAGCAGTGATGCTGCCATTTACAGACCTGAGAGAGAAAAGGCGATTGTTCAGCGTTTAACGCAAAAAAGTGCCAGTGAAGAGGGGCTTCTAAATGGAAGTGCCATTGAGGCGATATTTTTGGAGGTTTTTGCAGTGTCAAGAAATCTCGAACTTCCAGAGCGCATAGCCTATCTAGGACCTGAGGGAAGTTTTACGCATCAAGCGGCGGAGAGCCGTTTTGGGGCGATGAGTGACTATCTCTCGATGCAGTCAATCCCCTCTGTTTTTCAAGAGCTTGAGAGCAAAAGAGCAAAATTTGGTGTTGTGCCTATTGAAAACTCAAGAGACGGAATAGTTGGTGAAACGCTAGATTTGCTCGCAAACAGTTCCGTGAAAATTGTAGCAGAACTCTATATGCCCATACATATGTCTTTTGTCAGCAAGGCAAGAAAGATAGCCGATATCACAAAAATCTACTCAAGAGACAAGGGTTTTGGGCAGTGCAGAGAGTTTTTGCAAGAGCATAACCTTGCAAATGTCGAACTTATCCCAGTAGAGTCCACGGCAAAAGCGGCGATTCTTGCCTCTAAAGACCCGAGTGCCGCAGCGATTTGCAGTCACATTGCCGCAAAACTCTACAGTGTGCCGACGATGTTTGACCATGTAGAAGACAACATTGGTTCGCAGACAAGATTTGTCATTTTAAGTGACTTTAAAAATGCAAAGAGTGAGGACGACAAAACTTCTATTTTGGTGCGTCTCAAAGACTCTGTAAAGGCTGGTTCGCTTGTTCATTTTCTGCAAGATTTTGAGAAAGAGAGTATCAACCTCTCCAAAATAGAGTCTCGCCCATCAAAAGATAAAGGCGGATTTGAGTACTGGTTCTTTATCGATTTTTATGGGCATGTCGATGATGAGAGGTTTCAAAAAGTGTTACAAAAACATGCAGGAGAGGTAACTTGGCTAGGAAGTTATGTAAGAGGAGACGAGATTGAAGTTCAATAAACATTTAGAAGATATAAAAACATATGAGGCGGGAAAGCCCATAGAGCTGGTGGTGAGAGAGTATGGCATTGAGCCAAAAGATATCATAAAACTTGCGTCAAATGAAAACCCTTGCGGATGTTCGCCAAAAGTAGTTGATGCGGTAGGGGCAATTTTGTCCAAAATGGCACTCTATCCTGATGATTCGATGATTAACCTCAAAGCCGCTCTTGCCGCAAGATATAGCGTTGAGAGCCAAAATGTTATCATTGGCTCTGGAAGTGATCAGGTTATAGAGTTTTTGATTCATGCAAAAGCACATGCTGGCTCAAAAATACTCATGAACTCCATCACGTTTGCGATGTATGAGATTTACTCCAAACATGTAGGCGCACAGGTTATTCGCACATCTTCGCAAGAGCATAATATGGATGAGTTTTACAAGCTCTACTTAGAAGAAAAACCTGAAATTATCTTTATCTGTACTCCAAACAACCCGACGGGAGATGCGCTGGATGCTCAAAAAATTTATGACTTTTTGGCAAAAATAGATAACGACACGCTTGTTGTTGTGGATGCGGCGTACATGGAGTATGCACTTCACAAAGATGCTAAAAAAGCTATTGATGTAAAAGGGCTTATTGAGAAGCATGATAATGTCATCTATCTTGGCACATTCTCAAAAGCGTACGGGCTTGGCGGTATGAGAGTAGGGTATGGTGTGGCAGATGTAAAAATCATCAAAGAACTCTCTAAACTAAGACCTCCGTTTAACATCACGACACTTTCACTTGAAGCCGCAACGGTGGCACTTAGTGATGAGGCATTTGTTCAAAAGAGTGTTGTTCTTAACTTAGAAGAGATGAAACGTTATGAAGAGTTTGTAAAAGAGCAAAAAATAGATATAATTGAAAGTTATACAAATTTTATAACTTTGTGTTTTGATGCTCCTAGAAACTCTACACAAATAGCGAATGCTCTTTTGCAAAAAGGGATGATTGTAAGAGACCTGAGCAGTTACCAGATGAATGCTATCCGAGTAACTGTTGGCACACACGAGCAAAATAGTCGTTTTTTTGAGCTATTTGAAGCGTTGTTATCATCATAAAATGGGATATTAATGGATTTTAATGTACTTTTTTCACAACTTGTTGTTCTTTATGATAAGCTTACTAAGCAGCAAAAGATAATCATAGGGTTCGCTGTTGTCGGTATAGTTGCATTTATTATTTTTCTTGTTGTTCATACAGCAAAAAAAGAAGGCGCAAGCAAATACGAAGTACTTTTTGACACTCTCTCCTCTGAAGATGCCGCAAAGGTGGTTGAGCATCTTGAGAAAGATAAGATTCCATATGAAATCCATGACAACAATATCATCAAAGTTCCAAAAAATGTACTCTATAAAGAGCGTATAACTATCGCATCACTTGGGATTCCAAAAAACAGTGGTGTTGGATTTGAACTCTTTAACAAACAGGAGTTTGGTGCAACAAGCTTTGACCAGAACGTAAAATACCTGCGTGCGCTTGAGGGTGAACTCTCAAGAACCATCAACGCTCTTGCTCCCATAGAGAGTGCGAGTGTGAGTCTTGCACTTCCAAAAGAGACACTTTTTGTAGAAAAAAAGAGTGAACCTACTGCCTCTGTTATGATAAGACTTGTGGATGGCGCAAAACTTACTCCTAAGCAAATTAGAGGAATAAAAAATCTTGTAGCAGCGGCAGTTCCAAATCTTACACCAACAAATGTTATGCTTATTGATAGTGATGGTGAGACGCTTGGCGATAATGATGAGATGGCACAGATGAGTGAACTCTCCATTGTGCAGCAAAACTTTAAAACAAAAGAGGAAAAAAAGAGACAAAAAAAGATTATTGAGGTTGTCTCTCCTTTTGTTGGCGGTGAAAATAGAGTGGTTGCTCAAGTGACCGTAGAGTATGATTTTTCTATTCAAAGCTCCACATCAGAGACTTTTGACCCAGAGAATGTTGTCAGAAGTGAACAGATTGTAGAAGAAAAAAGAGATGGTTCGACACCTCAAGAAGTTGGCGGTGTACCAGGAACGGTTAGCAATATAGGTCCTGTTGAGGGACTTGCAAATAACAAATCAACAGAAAAATATGAAAAAAGCAGTGGAACGACTAACTATGAGGTTGGAAAGACAGTCTCTACAACCAAAAGTGAATTTGCACGAGTAAAAAGAATTACGGCAGCAGTTGTAGTTGACGGAAAGTACAAATACAAAGCAGATGCAGATGGAAAACCTACAGAAGAGTTAGAGTACGAAGCACTCCAAGAGAGTGATTTGGAGGCATTGCGTGCGCTTGTAAGCCGCTCTATCGGAACTAGTGAAGCTAGAGGTGATCAGATAAGTGTACAAAATCTCCAATTTAAAAAAGCCGATGTTGACCCATCAAAAGAGAAAGTTAACAAGGTTCTTGCCTTCACTCAAACATATTTGACACCATTTTCTGAACTCTTTAAGTACCTTTTTGTGCTTATGTTGCTTCTTGTTCTCTATAAAAAAGTTATCACACCATTTGCCCAGAGAATGCTTGAAGTCTCTAAAGAGGAAGATGAGCATGGAACACCAACTTTTTCTCTTGAGAGTGATGAGGATGAGGATTTGATAGAAAAAGTCCAGACGATGCGCAAAAAAGTTGAAAATCAGCTTGGTGTTGGCGATGGAATGAATGAAGATGAACTTAAGTATGAGGTTCTGTTGGAAAAAATAAAAACAATGATAGAAGACTCTCCAGAGACAGTAGCAAATGTTCTTCAGGTTTTGCTGATAGAAGAAAACGATATGACGGCGAGATAGAGAGGTAGTAAAGTATGAATTTAACTCCAACACAGCAAGCAAAATTTGATGAGATGAGTATCGGGCAAAAGATAGCGATTTTACTTATGCAGATGGGTGAGGATGCAACTGCTGCCATATTTACCAACATGAATATTGAAGCAATTACAGAAGTTTCAAAACACATTGCCACCAATAAAAGTGTTGAAAAAACAGTTGCGACGGCAGTTTTAGAGGAGTTTTATGCGATTTTTCAATCAGGACAGTTTATCACTGCTGGCGGTTTAGAATATGCAAGAGAGCTTCTCTATAGAACTTTAGGTCCAGAAGAGGCAAAAAAGATTTTAGAGAAACTCTCAAGAAGCATGCAAGAGACGCAAAATTTCTCGTATCTCTCAAAAATCAAACCACAACAACTTTCAGACTTTATCATCAACGAACACCCTCAAACAATCGCTCTTGTTTTAGCACACATGGATGCCACTCAAGCCGCCGATACGCTTCAATATTTTCCTGATGATTTGCGAAGTGAAGTCTCTATGAGAATGGCGAAATTAGGCGACATCTCTCCATCGGTCATCAAAAGAGTTTCAGCAGTGTTAGAGTCAAAACTTGAATCTCTTGCTTCATATAAAGTCGAAGTTGGCGGACCACGTGCGGTTGCAGATATCTTTAACCGTCTTGGTGCAAAAGCTTCTAAAGAGACTCTTGCGAAGATTGAAGAGAGAGATGAGGAGATGTCTAACCTCATTAAAGAGATGATGTTTACATTTGAAGATATTGCAAAACTAGACAAAAATGCGATTTCTGAGATTCTAAAAGCTATCGACAAAGCAGATTTGATGTTAGGACTCAAAAGTGCGCCTGAAGATTTGAAACAGAAGTTCTTTAGCGCAATGAGCGAGAGAGCAAAAGAGGCGTTTGAAGAAGAGATGCAGTTTATGGGTGCTGTGAAGATGAAAGAGGTAGAGGGCGCACAAAGAAGAATTGTCGAAATTGTCAATGGACTTGCAGAGGCGGGAACGATTCAGCTTGGAAGTTCATCTGAAGAGATGGTAGAGTAGTATGGCAGATATCATCAACGGTGAGAAAAAAAATGGGCATAAGGTTGATAAATACAATTTTAAGGTTTTGAGTTTTGGTGAAGAGGCTGATGATGAGTTCGCCGCAACTTCTTTTGTTCAGAGAGAAGACTTGGCTGAAGCAAAGCCATCTTTTAGGGAGCGGGAAGTTGACTCAAGTGCGATGAGCCAAAGCTCTAAAGACTCTCTTATCGAATCTCTGCTCAACAAAACTGATGAGATGTCATCCAATTTTATCAAGCTCCAGATGAAGCTTGAGAGCATGATGGAAGAGCATAAAGCAGAGCTTAAAAAGGTAAAAGAAGAGTCGTTTGCTGCTGGAGTAGAGAGTGGCAAAGAGAGGGCTTCTAAGGAAGAAGAGAAAAAAATATCCGAAGCGATTGCCCAGTACGGTGCTTCTATTGGGAAACTCGAAAAAAGTGCAGGAGCGTTTGAAGCGGCACTTGAGCGCATCAAAGAGGAGCTTGTAAGTGCCGCACTTGATATCTCAAAAGAGACAATCAGAGTGGAACTTAGCGAAAATTCTCATAAAGTTGCCACACTCTTAGCGCAAGAACTTATCAAAGAGCTTCAAGGTGCTTCTAAAATTGTTCTTAGAGTAAATCCAAATGACCATGGTGCTATTTCTCAAGCAGTTGGTACGTTAGCACATGTGGAGATTGTCTCAGATGGTGCTGTAAGTTTAGGCGGTGTTATAGCCATGAGCGAAGCAGGAAATATAGATGCACAGATAGCAAAAAGATTTGAACGTGTCAAAAGAGCAGCATTAAGTGAGTAACTAAAATATATGAAACAAAACAGAATAAAAGAACTAGAAGAGAAGTGTAAAAATATCCGAAAAGAGATACTTAGAGTTGTGAGCAAAAATGGCGGGCATCTTAGCTCAACGCTTGGTGCGACTGAAATCATCGTTGCGATGCATGAAGTTTTTGACTCTAAAAAAGACCCCTTTATCTTTGATGTCTCACATCAATCATACGCACACAAGCTTCTTACGGGAAGGTGGAGTGAGTTTGATACGCTTAGACAATTTGGCGGTATTTCAGGTTACACAAAACCAAGCGAGAGTGAGGATGACTACTTTGTGGCAGGGCATAGCTCCACTTCTATCTCTTTGGGCGTGGGTGCTGCAAAAGCCATTGCACTAAAAGGGGAGCAAGAGAGTAGAATCCCAGTTGTGATGATAGGCGATGGCTCTATGACGGCGGGTATGGTGTATGAAGCACTCAATGAGCTAGGCGATAGAAAGTACCCGATGGTTATCATCCTTAATGACAACGAGATGAGTATCGCCAAACCTATCGGGGCGATTAGTAGAATGCTTAGTTCTGCCATGGCATCTCCTTTTTATCAGAGTTTTAAAAAACATACTGAAAATTTTGTAGATAATTTTGGAGAGGGCGCACGCTATATCGCAAAAAGGATGGAGGAGTCTATCAAGCTCATTACACCTGGAATTATGTTTGAAGAGATGGGAATCGACTATATCGGTCCAGTCGATGGGCATAACCTTGCCTCTTTGATAGAGATTTTGCACAAAGCAAAAGAGCTTAAAAAACCTGTGATTGTCCATGTCCAAACGCTCAAAGGCAAGGGCTATGAGATAGCAGAGGGTAAAGAGGAGAAGTGGCATGGGGTTGGACCTTTTGACCTTAGCAGTGGCGCATCTTCTAAAAAAAGCGAGCAAAAGAGTGCAACGCAGATTTATGCCGAAGCACTTTTGCATCTAGCGAAACACAATGACAAGATTGTCGGTGCAACTGCCGCCATGCCAAGCGGTACAGGGCTTAGTGAGCTTATGGAGCTTTATCCGACACGATTTTGGGATGTGGCGATTGCAGAACAACACGCCGTTACCTCTATGGCTGCACTTGCCAAAGAGGGTTTTAAGCCGTTTTGTACCATCTACTCCACATTTTTGCAGCGTGGCTATGACCAAATCATTCACGATACCTGCCTTATGAATCTTCCTGTTGTTTTTGCGCTTGACCGTGCGGGAATAGTCGGGGAAGACGGAGAGACACATCAAGGTGTTTTTGATATCAGCTTCTTAAGAGCCATCCCGAATATGACGCTTTTTGCTCCACGTGATGAGAAGAGTTTTCATCAGGCGATGGCGTTTGCGGCATCTTATCCACATCCATGCTCATTACGCTATCCACGTGGCTCATTTACTCATACCGATTTGCCAGAGTCGCTCCCTTTTGCCCTCGCTAAGTCACAGCTTTTACGCTCAAATAACAGCGATGTCCTGTTTGTCGGGTATGGAAACGGTGTTGGACGGGCGTATGAGACGGCAAAATCTCTTGATTTTGAGGTTAGTATCTTAGATTTGCGTTTTGTAAAACCGCTTGATAAAGAGATGTTAAGAGAGATGGCAAAAAAACATAAAAAGTGGTTTGTCTTTAGTGATAGCGCAAAAATGGGCGGTGTTGGAAGCGCACTTTTAGAATTTTTATCGGATGAGAAGATTTTTGGTGCCCAGGTTACTAGTTTTGAGTATGAAGACACGTTTATAACACATGGAAAAACAAAAGATGTAGAAGAGTCGCTTGGACTTCTACCGCAGCAACTCGCCCTAAAAGTTAACGCTACTCTGTTATAATCACGTCAATTTGATAAAAGGGTACCTCTAAAAACTCTAACCACCTTCAGAGGGATTTAAAAAAGATGAGATAGTGCAAAATCTTTTTTGAGCCTTAGCCAACGCTAAGGCGATAAAAAGTTTTGTGCTAGGTCGCTTTTTTAAACCCTCCCGTAGGGCGATAGAGAGAAGCCCACACTCTGCGTTGCCTCTTTTTGCCTTAGCTTCGGCTAGGGCTGCAAAGAGCCGCCTTGATTGTGAACTTCTCTCTATCGCTGAAGGTGGTTAGAGTTTTTAGAGGTACCCTAAAGTGAGGCGAAAATGAAGAGAGTTCTTGGTCTAATGTTGTTGTTTTTTGTGGCATCTGGACATGCATTGGATTTTGATATTGGGGTTTCTGGAAGAGATGATGATGTCGATGGGTTTTACTTCTCTATTGGGAATCACTACAACGCTCCAAGAGAGGAGATTTATGTGGTTGAGAGACGTATCCCACGTGATGAGGTAAATATCGCATATTTTTTGGCAAGAGAGTCAAGAAGAGATATAAATTTTATCACTGATTTGCGCCTAAGAGGTAAGAGCTGGTGGGACATAAGTTTGGGTCTTGGGTTAAATCCCCGCACTCTTTATGTTGTAGAGACTTACAACCATTACGGTCCTCCCTATGGAAGAGCTTACGGACACACTCACAATAGATATAGACTAAGCGACAGAGAAATTATGGAACTTGTCAATGTCCGTTTTCTCTCACGCTACCACGGTATCAGCCATGATGAGGTAATCGAGCGCAGACATAGAGGAAGTCACTACTATCGGGACAGAGACGAACGCCGCCAAAATAGACATATAATCGAAGAGCGTCAAGAGAGACGTGATATAAATCGTGCAAGAGAGTATCCAAAGTACGAAAAGAGAGAAGAGAGAAATAACGACAGAGACCGAGGTGGCGATAGAAGAGGAGATGATAGAGGTAGAGGCAGAGAGTAGCCGCTACCCCAACATAATAATTCCTGCAAATCTTCCTGTTTGCTTCTCTCCTCTGTAGGAAAAAAGCTTCTCTTTGTTGCAAGATGTGCATAGCTCTAAAATATCGATATTTTCAACCCCGCATACTAGAAGCTGGTTTTTTAGGATAGCGTTTACATCAAGGTAAAAACGCCCCTCTCTTTTTTGCATGGCATACTCAAACCCTAACGCCTTTGCCTCTTTTTCTATCTCAGCCCCGACTTCATAACAGCAAACCCCGATACTCGCTCCGATAGTTGCGTAGATGTCCTCTGACTTTGAACCAAACTCCTGCTTCATGATGGTTAAAGTATTTTTGAGGATATTTTGAAATGCTCCCGCACGTCCTGCATGCACTGCCGCAACTACTTTTTGCTTTGCATCGTAGAGCAAAACAGGAGAGCAGTCCGCCACCATAACCATAAGAGGAATACCTTTTTTGTTCGTAACAAGTGCATCACAAGTTGGGGGTGTGCTAAAATCCTCATCGGTAACGACATGAACCAAATCAGAGTGAATCTGCTTCATGTAAACAAGCTTCTCTTTTTCATAACCGAGGTCATGTGCGAGTAGTTCGTGGTTTTTTTCAACCATTTGAGGGTTATCCCCGACGTGAAAAGCCAAGTTGCCGCTCTCTTTTGTCGTAAAAGCGTGCAAAACGTTGGTAAAGTGAGATAAATTTTGACTATAATAAAACTTCATAGAAAAATTATATCCAGATTTCACTAGAGATTCTAATTTTTACTTGGCGAACGATTCTGCAACGGAAGGGTCAAATCTAGCTTGCTAGATTTGGGGTACCCACCGTGAAGCCTTAGTGAGCTAAGTAAAAATTAGAATCTCTAGTGAAATCAAAATTTGAAAGGTTTATTTTGAGCAGATTGAGTTTATACCCGCCGACACTTGAGGGTAGCGATGTTGAGGCAAAACGTAAAGAGATTAGAGCATATTTTCATAACACTTTTTCGCTTTTTGAGAAGATTTTTGAGATGTTAAAGGGCGAGGAGGTTTTTTACAAAAAGTCAGAGCCGACCCGTCATCCGATGATATTTTATTTTGGGCATACCGCTACTTTTTTTATCAACAAACTTGTGCTTATGAAGATTATCTCACAGCGAATCAACCCAGATTTTGAGTCCATTTTTGCCGTGGGCGTGGATGAGATGGAGTGGGACGACATGGAGGGCGCACACTATCAGTGGCCAAGAGTGCAGGAGGTAAGAGCGTATAGACAAAAAGTAAGAGAGCTAGTCGATAGCCTTATCATGGAGCTTCCTTTGACACTTCCAATCACGCAGGATTCGCCTATGTGGATAGTTTTGATGGGAATTGAGCATGAGCGCATTCACATAGAGACCTCGCTTGTACTGCACCGCCAGATGCCACTGGAGTTTGTGCAAGAAGTTGCAGAGTTTACGCTTTGTCCCCACAGCACCATCGCACCTAGAAACGAGATGGTAGAGATGCAGGGCAACAGTGTTGTTTTGGGCAAAGAACACTCACACCACCTTTATGGCTGGGACAATGAGTACGGCAGATACGAGGAGGATGTAGAGAATTTTTTTGTTTCAAAATATCTTGTGAGCAACGCTGAATTTATGGAGTTTGTCAAAGACGGAGGGTATGAAAACAGAGCATTTTGGGATGATGAGGGGCTGAAATTTTTAGCTATAAGCGGCGCAAAACATCCGCCGTTTTGGGTACATGAAGATGGCGAGTACAGATACAGAACACTTTGCAAAGTTGTCGATATGCCACTTGACTGGGCAGTTGATGTAAATGCACTTGAAGCAGAGGCTTTTTGCCGCTACAAAAGCCAAAAAGAGGGTGTAACTTACACACTGCCAAGCGAAGCGGAGTATAGAGTTGTCTATGAGTATGCGGGTTTGCGTGACGTCCCAGAGTTTCATGAGAGCAGAGCAAACTTGAACTTTTACCACTATTTTAGCTCATGCCCCGTCAATGAATTTGGCTTTAACGGTATCTATGATGTGGTGGGAAATGTCTGGCAGTGGAGCAGAACGCCGATTTTTGGTTTTGATGGTTTTGAGGTTCATGATGCTTACGATGATTTTTCTACACCGACATTTGATGAGAAGCACGCTCTGATTTTGGGTTCTTCATGGGCGAGCAGCGGCAACCTTATCATGAAACACTCCCGTTACGCATTTCGCAGACATTTTTGGCAAAACGCAGGATTTCGCTATGTCATCTCCTCCAACAAAGTCCAAGAGCAAAAAGATTTGTATGAGGATGATGCTACAGTTGCGCAGTACTGTGCATTTCAGTACGGCGATGCGCATTTTGGAGTAAAAAACTTTGCCATAGAGTGCGCAAACATAGCCTTCAAATTTGCCAAAAACCATACAAAAGCCCTTGATTTGGGATGCGCAACAGGAAGAGCGAGTTTTGAACTAGCAAAGAGTTTTGACAAGGTCGAGGGAGTTGACTTTTCGGCAAGATTTATCGGCGTTGGCGTAAAGCTAAAAAATGAGGGCTATGTTGCCTATGCTTCAAAAACAGAGGGCGATTTGGCAGAGAAGAAAAAGGTGACCATTGAGGAGCTAGGCTATGAGGGCGTGAGAGAAAAGGTCTCATTCTGGCAAGGCGACGCATGCAACCTAAAACCAAATTTCAACTCATACGATTTGATAATGGCAACAAACCTCATAGACAGGCTCTACAATCCAAAACTATTTTTGCAAAGTGTCCATGAAAGGCTCAATCATGAGGGCGTTTTGATACTAACTTCCCCCTACACATGGCAAGAGAGTTCCACTAAAAAAGAGTTTTGGCTAGGCGGATATAAAGATGAGAGTGGCAAAGAGGTAAAAACACTTGATACACTCAAAGAGATTTTGAGCAATGAGTTTGAGCTTCTCCATCTCCAAGATTTGGAGTTTGTTATAAAAGAGACGACTAGAAAGTTTCAACACAGCGTAGCGGAGGTGAGCGTATGGAAGAAGAAAAGTATTGCAAAATGACATATTTTTACGGTGCTTTAGTAAAAAACAGTACTATGCAGAATTAAAAGATATAATTTTGAAAAAAGTAGGAGGGGTTAAAGTTGTCTAACATCGTCAAAGCTTTTGTGAACATCATAAACAGTTATCAAACAACCGTAAAGAGTGTGACTAACGGAAACAATAGAGCAAACAATATGGGCGATGGTTTGGAGAGCCTTATAAAAGACGCTTTCGCAGGAACTATAAACGAAACAGATGAACAAAGCAGACTTGAAATATTTTCAACGCTCTACTCTTACAGCGGAAATAAAAACAACCCTCCAGATTTGATTTTAAGAAACAGTGACGCCATAGAGATAAAAAAACTAGAATCACATAGCACCGCCATAGCACTCAACAGTTCCTATCCAAAAGCAAAGCTTTTTTCAGATAGCACTATGATTACGACCGCTTGTAGAAATTGTGAAGAGTGGAGCGAAAAAGATATGCTCTATGCCATAGGCAATGTTCCTAAAAATACTAACCAGTTAAAATCTTTATGGCTTGTTTACGGAGACTGCTTTTGTGCTGATAAAGAGATATATGAAAGGATAAAAGATACCATTTCTAACGGTATTGCCTCTATCCCCGATGTAGAATTTACAGATACCAACGAACTTGGAAAAGTAAAAAAAGTTGACCCACTAGGAGTTACAGACTTACGCATCCGTGGCATGTGGCACATAGAAAACCCCACTAAAATTTTTAACTATCTTTACAGATACGACGATACAAAATCTTTTCAGCTTATCTGTCTCATGAAACAAGAGAAGTATGAATCATTACCGCTTGAAGACAGAGAAGCAATAGAAAATTTTGAGAATGAAAGTTTTAGTGTTGTGGATGTTAGGATTAAAAATCCAAATAACCCTGCTCAGTTGATGGATGGGGTTTTGATGGTGTTTGGAATATAAAGGATAACCAATGTTACAAGAAATAGTTATTATATTTGATGAAAAGAATAATAGTAAAAAAGG
>JAOTSA010000024.1 GCA_030247515.1 Sulfurimonas sp.
GAGACAGTGGATACCCTTTTTATGATAATTATAATGCAATAGAAGTAAGTAAAACAAAAGATATACCTCTTGATTATGATGGAATTATGGGTGTACCTATTACATTTTTGGATAAATACAACCCAAAACAGTTTAAGATTTTAGGTATGTCTGCTTCAGCTGGCTATAGTGAAGATGTTGTTGGTATCCCATTTTTGGGTAATAAAGACGCAAGACCTTTAATAAATGGCAAAAATACTTATGCAAGAGTATTTATCAAAAATAGGAAATTAGAAATATGCAAATAGAACTAAAAGAGATAACCATACGAGAACTCACAAACGGTTATAGCGACAACGAAGAAAACGGCGTTGTCGGATACGGTGGCAAGCTTGACATAAGACCGCCGTATCAAAGAGAGTTTGTTTACAAAGACAAACAACGAGAAGCGGTGATAGATACCGTAACAAAGGGTTTTCCGCTCAATGTAATGTACTGGGCGATGAAAGAAGATGGCAGTTATGAGGTCATAGACGGGCAACAAAGAACCATATCTATCTCTCAATATATCAACGGTGATTTTGCCTACATGATGCGCTATTTTCACAACTTGCAAAAAGATGAGCAAGAACAGATTTTGGACTATAAACTGATGGTCTATTTTTGCAGTGGAACAGATAGCGAAAAACTGGAGTGGTTTAAAACCATAAACATAGCAGGCGAAGAGCTGATCGAGCAAGAGTTACGAAATGCCGTCTATAGCGGCTCTTGGGTAACTGAGGCAAAAAAGTATTTTAGCAAAAATGGTTGTGTGGCGTACAGCTTGGCAAACCACTATATGAGCGGTGCGGTAAATCGTCAAGATTATCTTGAAACAGCTATAAAATGGATTGCCGTAAGAGATAGAACAACCATAGAAAACTATATGGCGACCCATCAACATGAGCCAAATGCCACCGAACTATGGCTCTATTTTAAAAGTGTTATAGACTGGGTGGGTGCTATATTTTCAAAATATCGCAAAGAGATGAAAGGGATAGAGTGGGGAGTTTTATACAATGAGTTTAAAGATAGTAAAAGTTTAGACCCTAAAACATTGGAAGCCAAAATATCAGCACTTATGCAAGACGAGGATATTACCAGCAAAAAAGGGATATATGAGTATCTGCTAACGGGTAGGGAAAAACATCTCAACATCCGAACATTTACAGATAAACAAAAGAGGGAAGCTTATGAGAGACAAAACGGAATCTGCCCAAAATGTGTAGAACCAAACAACCGCTATAGACTAGATGAAATGGAAGCCGACCATATAACCCCATGGCATGAGGGCGGGAAAACTGAACCAAATAATTGTCAGATGTTATGCAAATTGCATAATAGGATGAAGTCGGGGAAGTGAAGTAAAAAAGTTCATTTTGCAAGGCATAGCAGCCAGAGGAGTGATTAAGTCCTCTGTTTTGATTAATTCAAAGCGGGTGCGAACACCATAAGAATTAAAAAGGCTACTATTATTTTATAAAACACTAGGAATTCCTTTCCTACAGGCTCCCACCCACCCCATCCTTGCCAAAAAAAAAGGCAAAAAAAAAGGCTAAAGCCGAAGCTCTAGCCTTTACCTAAAGTAGTCTGATAATCAGTCAGACAAGTTTTCCTGTGTTTTACGAAAAAAAGTATATCATAAAAAATAAAACAAAATCATCTGCTTGACATTTTTTTAATGGGGTTTGGTATAGAATTACACTATAAAACAACAAAAGGCAAAAGCAGTGAGTATTTATAGAGAGTATGACATCAGAGGGATTTTTGAAAAAGAGTTGAATGAGCAGAGTGTTACACGCATCGGGTATGCGCTTGCGTCAAAAATCAAGGGTGAGTATGTTGCGGTCGGGTATGATGCGAGAAGCCACTCGCCAATCCTTTTTGAGTACCTTGTTCACGGGCTAAATGCTGGAGGAAAAAAGGTTTTGGACATGGGCATGGTTCCAACACCTGTAAACTACTTTTGTAACTACAACGAGTTTGGCGGTGTGCTTGCCTCTGCTTCTGTGATGATTACAGGTTCACACAATCCTAGCGAATACAACGGCTTTAAGGTTACCATAGACAAAGCACCGTTTTTTGGAGAGCAGATTTATGCGCTTGGGCGTGAGTGTGAAGCTATGTCAAGTGTCCCAGAAGCTCTAAGAGATGTGACAAAAATCGACGCAACTTCACGTTATATTGACTTTTTGGTAAGTGAGTTTGCACATCTAAAAAATATGCCAACACGCATAGTTTATGACTGCGGCAATGGCGTGGCGGGTATCGTGACGGAGAGGATTTTTGCGGGGCTTGGGCTTCATACAAAAGGACTTTATGTTGACCCAGATGGAACATTCCCAAACCACCATCCAGACCCATCAGATGAGCATAACCTTGAAGATATCAAAGAGCTTCTCGCTAAAGAGGGCGATATCGCTTTTGCTTATGATGGCGATGCAGACCGCATAGCTGTTCTTACGCACAAAAACAACATCAAGGGCGATATGATGGCTCTTTTATATGCTATGAAGATGGATAAACCGACCGTTGTTGGCGAGGTAAAATGTTCTCAGGTGATGTATGATGAGTTAGAGCGTCGTGGCGCAAAAGCGGTAATGTACAAAACAGGACACTCAAATCTTAAAGTAAAGATGCAAGAGATAGGAGCAGACCTAGCGTGTGAAGTAAGCGGTCACGTCTTTTTCAAAAACCGCTATTTTGGCTATGATGACGCTATCTACGCAACGCTTCGTATGTTAGAGCTTGTTCATGATGGGATTGACCTTGATGCAGAACTTGCAAAACTTCCACAGGTTTTCTCAACAGAGGAGATAAAAGTAAAAACAACAGAGAGTGAGAAGTTTAAAATCATCGACAAAGTAAAAGAGCTTCTCAAAAACCCTCCTGCATCTTTCCCTGCTATCAAAAACATCATTGATGTCGATGGCGTGCGTATCAACTTTGCGCATGGATGGGGACTTGTGCGAGCTTCGAACACAACGCCTATCTTGGTAACTCGTTTTGAAGCGACCTCAAAAGAAGAGGCAAAAGAGTATGAAGAGGCGATAAATGCGCTTATATTAGAGGCAAAAAACGCTCTTTAAAAAGAGATTTGCTATAATTGCGCCAATATTTGCGATAGAAAAATGAAGGATAAACGATGAAAACTCATACACTTTTGATGCCTTTGGATATGCACCTACACTTGCGTGATGGTGTGATGCTTGAAAACATTGCACCTTTGAGTGCTTACAGTTTTAGCGGTGGTTTGGTTATGCCAAACCTTGTGCCTCCAGTTTCAACGCTTGAAGATATAAAAGCTTACAAAGCACGCATTATGGCGTCTGTGCCAAATGACTACTTTGAGCCTTACATGACGCTTTTTTACAAGAACTATGACAAAAAGTTTCTTGCAAGCGTGGCGGAGCATATCGTGGCTATCAAGCTCTATCCGGCGGGGATTACAACCAACTCTGAGGGCGGTGTTGCCTCGTTTGACATAGAGCAGATGCGCCCGACGCTTGAAGCGATGAGCGTGCTTGGTATCCCACTTTGTGTGCATGGCGAGACTGATGGTTTTGTGATGGACAGAGAGGCGGAGTTTATGTCTATCTATGAGTTGCTGGCGCAAAACTTTCCAGATTTAAAAATCATCATGGAGCATATCACCACAAAAGAGGCAGTGGCGATGCTAGATAAGTACGAAAACCTCTATGCGACTATCACCGTACACCATCTTCTTTTTACTCTTGATGATGTCGTAGGCGGAATGATGATGCCGCACAACTTCTGCAAACCTATCGCAAAACGCCCGGAAGATTTGGATGCACTCTTAAGCGTTGCACTTGAAGCACATCCAAAAGTGATGTTTGGTTCAGATTCTGCTCCGCATCCAAAGGAGAAAAAAGAGTGTTCAGGATGTGCGGCGGGTGTCTTTAGCGCACCAATCGCACTGCAAATCCTCTGTGAAATCTTTGAGCAGTATAACAAACTTGAAAATCTACAAGCATTTGTAAGCGACAACGCACAAAGCATCTATAAGCTCTGCCCAGAATTTAAAGAGGTGGTTTTAGAAAAACGCCCTTTTGTCGTACCACCACACTACAGCAACGTCGTTCCAATGCTTGCAAACCAAACAATCAACTGGGCTATAAGAAGCGTTGAGTAAGGTTTTACTCCTTGAAGACGACCTGCTTTTTGCAGAGTCTCTTGTTGATTTACTTGAGGAAAACGGCTTTGAAGTTGTGCATGTTGCAAATGGGCAGAGTGCGCTAGAAAAGACTTTTTCACATAGATTTGACCTCTATCTGCTAGATATCAACGTGCCACTCATCGACGGAAACACTCTTTTGCATGAACTGCGAGATGCAAAAGACACCACTCCCGCCATCTTTGTCACATCCCACAAAGACAAAGAGATGCTCAAAAAAAGTTTTCTTTGCGGTGCGGATGATTTTATAACCAAACCTTTTGACAACGAGGAGCTTCTTTTGAGAATCTCCGCTCTTCTCAAAAGAGCAAAAAGTGATAATGTTTCATGTGTCGGACTACTCTGCAATGACGCTCTGCACAAACGATTTTTATATAACAAGCAGGAGTTGGAACTCTCCAAAAAAGAGTATGAACTTCTCCTGCTTCTTGTCAAACATGTAAACGCAACAGTACCGAAAGAGATGATTTTGGACGCACTTTGGAGCAGTAGCGAGGGCGGAAGCGAGGGGGCGTTGCGTGTCTATATCAACCGCATCAAAGGGCTTCTTCCACAACTTAGTATAGAAAATATTCGTGGTATCGGGTACAAACTTGTTTCGTAATCTAGGTATCGCTATCTTTCTCTTCTATGTTCTAAGTGTCACGGCTCTTTTGGGTGTGCTTTTCTACTTTGTCGCTTTTGTACAACTGCAAAATCTTTTGCCGCTCTTTGCGATTTTGCTTCTGCTGACACTCTTTGGAGGTTTTGTTATCGCCAAACTCTCCATCGACCCGCTTGCAGAGTACATCAAAAATCTGCAAAATCTCTCCACCGAGACGCTTCATGAACTTAATCTTCCCATCAGCACCATCAAGACAAACATCGGCATGCTCAAAAACAACCTTGTAAGTGAAAAAGAGCAAAAAAGAGTGCAGAGAATCGAGAGTGCGTGTGAAATGCTAAAAGAGCGTTACAACGAACTTGATTACATGATAAAACTTCAAAGTGCAAACATCACGCACGAGAGTATCGCACTTGATGCGCTTGTACAAAACAGGGTTGCTTTTTTGAAGCAAATCTACCCTCACATAATATTTTCGCTTGAACTTGCACCCATGCAGATACAGAGCGACAGGGTTGGCTTATCCAAAGTCATTGACAATCTTTTGGACAATGCAGTAAAATATTCACTAAATATTCACAAAATAGATATAACATTGCACGACCAATCGCTCGCCATCAAAGACTATGGTTGCGGGATGGATGAAGTAGAGCTTTTAAAGATATTTGACAGATATTATCAGAGCAATCACAACATGCGAGGCTTTGGAATCGGGCTTAGCATGGTAAAACGCTTTTGTGATGCAAACAACATCACGTTGGGCTTCAAGTCCAAACCCCACGAGGGAACAACAGTAACATTAACATTTAAGGGAAAATAGATGCAAAACGGTTTTTTGGCATATGCGGAAGCAACGCTTGACTATGGAGTTATGGGGCTTCTTTTACTTATGAGCGTTATCACGCTTTGGCTCTTTATAGAGAGGATGATGTTTTACAGCTCATTGCGCTTGAGCGACTATGACAACAGAGACACGCTGGAGATGGAGCTTACAAACAACCTAAGCGTTATCAGCGTCATCGGTTCAAACGCTCCTTATGTAGGACTTTTGGGGACGGTTATCGGGATTATGCTTACTTTTTATACGATGGGTGAAGTAGGTACGATTGATGCCAAAAAGATTATGGTGGGTCTTGCACTCGCACTAAAAGCTACGGCGATGGGACTTGTGGTTGCGATGCCTGCTATCATCTTTTACACCATGCTTTTGCGCAAAGTGGAGAAGATTTTGACCCATTTTGATGTTATGCAAGAAAAAAAGCAAGTAAGCAACAATGGCTAAGTTTAAAAAACCAAGAAAGCGTTTTGACGAGATAAATGTTATCCCATTTATCGACATCATGCTTGTTCTCTTAGTGATGGTTCTCACGACTGCGACATTTGTCAACCAAGGCATCATCCCCATAGAACTCCCAGAAGCAAAAGCCTCCAAAAAAGAGGACACCAAACAAGAAGTTACTGTTTATGTAAACGCAAAAGGGGAGATGTTTTTTGAAAAAGAGAGAGTTGACTTAAAAGCTCTTGAGACAAAACTAGCTACACTCTCAAAAGAGCAGACTGTAGTTCTTAGAAGCGACAAAGAGTCAAGGTTTCAGGACTTTGTAAGCGTGATGGATATCCTAAAACGCTTGAAGCATGAACAGATGTATATCGTGACGAAAGAGTAGTTAATACCCCTTTTCTAAAACCTTAAACTGCAACTTTGAACTGTTCTGTTCATCGTTGCGCTCCTGCTTCTTCTCTTTTTTACTCTCTTGCTCAAAAACTCTCTGTTCCACTACTTCAACATCATGAAAAAGAGATGTTGCAAAAAAGAACAGAATCATAATAACTACAACACTCACGTATAACAAAACATAATTTTTAATATGACCTGTTTCGAAGGGATTTTGCATATTTTCTCCAAAGTTACTGCATCCAAAATTATAGTCAAAAATGCAGGTCGCAAAGTTGAATTACATATTTTTTATGTTACTATAATCAAAAAAGTAGGGGATATTTATGCAATCAACAAAATTTAAAGGAACAAAAGTAACACTTATCGGAGATGCTATCGGAGTAGGTGATGCCGCTCCTGTAGTAACAGCGGTTGGAACAGACCTTGAGGATGTAGAAATTGGCGGTGCAAAAGATAAAATCCAGCTAATCGTTACAGTTCCATCACTCGACACAGACACATGTGCGGCGGAGACAAGAAGATTTAACGAGGATGTCAACAACCTTGATATTTGCGAAACAACAGTTGTCTCTATGGACTTGCCATTTGCTTCTGAGCGTTTTTGTACAACTTCAGGGATTGAAAACCTAACGGTGGTAAGCGACTACATCGACAAAAGCGTTAGCCTTGCGTATGGCGTTTTGATGGATGATAATAAGCTCAAAGGTCTCTCTGCTAGAGCGGTTTTTGTGGTGGACAGAAGTGGAACAATAGTCTATAAAGAGATAGTTTCAGAGGTAACAGCTGAGCCAAACTATGAAGCGGCTCTTGAAGCGATTAAGCAAGCGAGATAGTTATTGAAGATTTTTCTCTTTTTTATTTTTGCTTTTATAGCACACTCACAAGATATAGTCAAAAATAGCCTTATCGTCAGTGGTGCGACTACTATACAGCCCATTATTGAAGAGGTTGCTTTAGAGTACCGCAAAGCCATAAGTGTGGAGCTTTTTGTTGAGGGTGGCGGAACTGAGGGCGGGCTGAAAAAGCTTAGAGAAAAGAGAGCCGATATCGCTATGGTAGCAAGAGAACTTAGCCAAGAAGAAGAGTCAGAGTTTGCATATGCTGCCGTTGCTATTGATGCGGTAGCAGTCGTGTTTAACAAGAACAATTTTATAAAAAATCTTACAAAAGAGCAGCTTACGGATATCTACAGCGGCAAAACAAAAGGTTTTAAGGTTATCTCAAGAGCCATTGATAGAGCTACGTTAAATGTTTTTGAGGCATATAGCGGGATTGTAAGTCCAAAACGTAAAGATATCTCTTTAAAGGCAAAGTGTATTACAGGGGAGGCGTGGGAAGCTGAGTCTAACATCAATACTCTTCTTTGGGTTGCAGGACTTAAAGATAGCATTGCTATAGTCTCGCATGCCGAGGCACTTCGTTATATTGAGATGGGGTATCCTATAGCTATAACATCTATTGATGGTGTTGCTCCCACCAATGAGAATATCAAAGCATACAAATATCCTATCACACGGACTCTATTTTTAGTCTGGAACAAAGAAAATCAAAAGGCATCCGCATTTGTAGAGTGGAGCAAGCAGAAGCTTTTTATAGATGCAATTGAAAAACTCGGTTTTGTGGCGGTAGAGAGATGATGAAGAGATGCACATTTTGTACACTTTGGCTTCCTACTCTTCTTATTAGTATCTTTACTGTTGTAAGTTTTTCAGTTATTTTTATTTTGATTAACAGCTCTTTAGATGCGATGCTTAAGGCGCATAAACGCTCTAACTCTTTGACAAAAAAGATAGAAAAGATGGTCTCTTCTACACTTAATGCCACATTTTTGCAAAATGATGAGAGATTTTTGGAGGCGGTTCTTATCTCAAATGAGATACAAGACACCATTATTTCCATAAAGCAGAGTGATATTTATGACACAACATCTTTGCTTGCAAGCTATGAACATCTATACAAAAACCTTATAAGTGCGGTCTCTTACAGTAGAGAAAATCGCCTCAAAGAGGCACAAAATGCCCTTGAAAAGGTAAGAATATATACGCTTACCCTTGAAGAGCAGATGAAAAAACTCGATGAACATTTTGTGCAGAGTGAAAAAGAGCATGAATATACTCTTTTTGCTGTTATGTTTATATCTGGAACAGGATTGCTTTTTATAGCCCTCTTTAACGGTTTTTATCTTATCCCACAGCGTGTTATCCGTCCGCTTGAGGAATTTAGCCAAAAGTTACAAAAAAATGAAGAGAAGTACCGCATCGTTGCAAACTGGACACATGATTGGGAGTATTGGGTTGGCAAGGAAAAAGAGATTATCTTTATGACTCCATCAGTTCAGAGGATAACTGGTTACACATCAGAAGAGTTTGCAAAGAACCCATCTCTTCTCTCTGAAATTATCTATCCAGATGATATGCCGCTTTGGATGCAACATGTCAAAGAGGCACATCTTCCAAACAGACCAGAAGAGGATGCTCAGAGTGTGGAGTTTAGAGTTGTTGCCAAAGATGGACGCATAGTCAATATAGACCATATCTGCCGTCCCGTTTATAGTGACAACAAAGAGTTCCTCGGAGTGCGTGTAGCAAATCGTGATACCACTGTAAAAATGGGTATCCTCAACGAGCTTAAAGAAAAAAATGCACTCCTAGACACACTTGCCACAACCGATGGACTTAGCGGACTTTACAACCGTCGCTATTTTAATGAAGCATTTGAGCGAGAGATAGAGCGTGCCAAGCGTATGGGAACATCACTATCTATTGTTATGTGTGATATCGACTATTTTAAGCTATACAATGACACATACGGGCATCAAATGGGTGATGTTATTATCCAAAAAGTTTCAAATATCCTAAAGAGTACATTTGTGCGTGCGGTGGATGTAGTTGCACGTTATGGCGGAGAGGAGTTTGTAGTTTTAGCACCATCAACCCCTCCAGAAGAGATTAAAAGATTGGTTGAAAAAGCCAGAGATAGTATTGTGCAGTTGCATATTGAGCATGTAGCCTCAAAAACTGCATCTTTTGTTACAACAAGCTTTGGAATAGCAAACTGCACGCCAGATATGAGACTCACTGCTGACAAACTGCTAAAAGCAGCGGATGATGCACTTTATGAAAGTAAAGAAAAAGGAAGAAATCGCATAACGTTTGTTGCGTGTTAAAACTCCCAATTTAGGGAGTTTTAGAAGAAAGAGGAGTGGTAGTTTTAGTACATTCCTGGCATGCCACCCATACCGCTCATATCTGGAGCAGCGGGCTTATCTTCAGGTATCTCATAAATCGCCGCTTCAGTTGTTAAAAGAAGACTTGAGATAGAAGTAGCATTTGTAAGTGCTACACGTCCTACTTTAAACGGGTCGATGATTCCTGCCTCAAACATATCTACATATTCACCAGTTGCAGCGTTAAAGCCGATGTTCTCATCTGTCGCATTTTCAACTGCATTGACTACTACACCCGCATCATAGCCCGCATTTGTCGCTATCTGCTTGAGTGGAGCTTTTATGGCACGCAAGATTATCTCTGCACCGATTTTTTGATCACCGCTCAACTCTAGTTTTACTTTTGCCGCCGCACGTACAAGAGCAGCTCCGCCGCCGATGACGATACCCTCTTCAACAGCCGCTTTTGTAGCACTTAGCGCATCATCAACACGGTCTTTTTTCTCTTTCATCTCAGTTTCACTCGCCGCACCAACTTTGATAACCGCAACACCGCCACTAAGTTTTGCAAGTCTCTCTTGAAGCTTCTCTTTGTCATATTCGCTTGTAGTCGCAGCTACTTGAACTTTGATTTCCGCAACTCTCGCTTGAACTGCCTCAGCCTTTCCTGCACCGTTTACGATAACAGTATTGTCCTTGTCTATGACGATGCGAGAAGCTTGTCCAAGGTGTTGGATGGTAGCACCGCTTAGCGTATGCCCTGTCTCCTCAGAGATAACAGTTCCAGCAGTCAAAACCGCTATATCGTGAAGCATAGCCTTTCTTCTGTCGCCAAACCCTGGAGCTTTTACAGCGGAGATGTTAAGCACTCCACGAAGTTTGTTGACAACAAGAGTTGAGAGTGCCTCACCTTCTACATCCTCAGCGATGATAAGAAGCGGACGAGAAGTTTTTTGAACCTGCTCTAAAACAGGAAGCAGGTCTTTAAGTGATGTTACTTTGCTATCAACCAGCAAAATCCACGGATTTTCAATCTCCGCTATCATCTTTTCAGTATTTGTTATGAAATACGGGCTTAAATATCCACGGTCAAACTGCATACCCTCAACCACAGTAAGTTCATCAACGATTCCTTTAGCTTCTTCTACAGTGATGACACCGTCTTGCCCCACTTTTTCCATAGCCTCAGCTATCATATTGCCGATTTGCTCGTCAGAGTTTGCAGAGATAGTTGCAACTTGTGCTATATCTTTTTTACCGTTAATCGCTTTACTTGACGCTTTTAGGTGTGCCAAAATAGCTTCACAAGCCTTATCCATCCCTCTTTTTACCTCGATAGGATTTGCACCCGCAGTAATATTTCTAAGCCCCTCAGAGAAGATAGCATTTGCCAAAACAGTTGCCGTTGTCGTACCGTCTCCTGCCTCATCAGCCGTTCTTGAAGCAACATCTTTTACAAGCGTTGCACCCATGTTTTCGAGCTTATCACTAAGTTCTATCTCTCTAGCAACAGAAACGCCATCTTTTGTAATGACTGGGTTTCCATAACTTTTTTGAATCAAAACATTGCGACCACGAGGTCCCATTGTCACTTTTACTGCATCCGTTAGTTTTGCAACACCACGAGCAAGGGCATTTCTTGCGTTATCTGAAAAAATTATCTCTTTTGCCATATTTGTTTCCTTAGTTTTTATTTTATTAGACTTTTTTGCAAACCAAAGATCCTGAATCAAGTTCAGGATGACGAAAACTGATAAATCTCGTCATTCCAAACTTGATTTGGAATCTAATTCTTAGGTTATGAAGGAGCTCTATTTAATTATTCCAAAAATATCTTCTACTTCCAAAACCAGATATTTCGTACCATCAAGCGAAACTTCATTGCCAGAAAACTTTCCAAAAAGTACGACATCACCGCACTTAAGCTCACTAACCTCAGAACTTACCGCCACAACTTCACCACGTGATGGCTTCTCTTGCGCATTATCAGGAATAATAATACCACTTGCCGTAGTATTTGCCTCTTCTACTCTTTTGATTAGGACTCTTTTTCCTAATGGTTGAAAATTCATATAAAACTCCTTAAATAATAGTGTTTAGAGCCGTAATATTACAAAAAAAAGGTAACAAAGTCAATACTCTTAGTCTAAGTGACTAAGCTTATCTTATCGTTTTTCACTCAACGATATTGATATAAACAACCTTCTATTTGTAGAGATAAAATTCTTACCATTTAATCTCCTATCTCTTAGGTAAATTAAAGTTTTAAACAAGTATAATTCTGCCTCTTAAAAGATGTCAGGGTAGCTCAGCTGGTTAGAGCACTGGTCTCATAAGCCGGGGGTCGGGGGTTCGAGTCCCCCCTCTGACACCATTTTTTTAAGATTCCGAATTAGCTCAGCGGTAGAGTAGGTGACTGTTAATCACTTGGCCACTGGTTCGAATCCAGTATTCGGAGCCACCCTTTTTAAATCCCATAAAATATTAATTCCCATAAGATTTTCTTTGCTATTTAACAACTTCTATCTGTGTAATTTGGAATTATACTAGATATTTTAAATCGCAAAAAAGAACCTCTTTTGCACAAACACAATTGATGTAATTATTTTAGAATCGCAATATGTAAATTTTGAGGATTTAAAAAGGGTGGCTCCGAATACTGGATTCGAACCAGTGGCCAAGTGATTAACAGTCACCTACTCTACCGCTGAGCTAATTCGGAATGTTTGATAGGGCGGAATTATACTTTATGAAGAGCAAAAAGTCAAGGTTTTAGTGTGTTTTTAGGCGTTTTCTCTTTTCATTTTCATGTAAGATGTAAAATTCTAAATTGCCTACTTTTTTTGTAGCTATCTCTTTGTTGGATATGAGATGTTCTAGTCGTTTTTTGCTCTCTTCATCAAAGAGCAGGTTGATATCTTCGGTGGTTAGTGGTCTCTTGTCTAGCGTGTTTAATATCTCTTCATAGCCGTAATTGGCATGATTTGGCTCTGCATGAACTCTTGAGGCTATATGGATAGGCAAAGAAGCGTCAAAAAGAAGAGATGCTTCGTGCAGTTCTTTGTAGCTAAGCCCAACAACTGGATACGCAGGAGGTCTGTCGATAGTACCTAAATCAACCCTCGTGACATCCATTTTTAAGAGAACATCATTTAGTTTTTTTATTTCATCTTTTGTATCATTAAGCTCATGTACAAAAAGTATCTCAATGAAGAGTTTGCCTTTGAATGTATGGCTAAATTCGATTACTTTTTCAACGATTTTTTCAATTTCTATGCCAGCATGTGGTCTGTCGATACGCTTAAAGACACTCCCGCTTACCGCATCAAGAGAGAGTTTTACTTGGTCAAGTTTTAAGAGTGAGTTGAAAACATTCTCATCAACTAATGTTGCGCTATTTGTCAGTATGAGTGTTTGAGTAGTGTTTTTGATTTTGTTTAATGCGTCGATGAGTTCGTTAAGATATGGATAGAGAGTTGGCTCGCCGTTTGCGGTTATGGTTATGACATCTATATGGTCGTTTAAATGCTCTTTTAGTTCATTGATGATGGTTGAGACCGCTACTGTATCTGCTTGCTTATTTGTCGTTGCACTTGGAGCAAGCTCACAATAGAGGCAGTCAAAATTGCACTGTTTTAGGGCAGGGGAGAGGTCTATACCCAAAGAAGAACCGAATCTTCTTGAGTTTATAGGTCCAAAAATGGTTTTCACTATTTTTTGCTTACTCTGTGGCATTCAGAGATAAAGTGTTTTGCGTTTTCTACAGGCACATCAGGTAAAATTCCATGCCCTAAGTTAAATATATGTTTTTTGCCACCCATGATATTTTGAAGTGCTTCTACGCACTCTGTCGTTGCCTCTTTAGAGTAGAGACGGCATGGCTCCATGTTTCCTTGAAGTACATACTTCTCTCCAAGCTTCTCTTTTGCAAAAGCCATAGGAGTTGACCAGTCAACACCGAACACATCAAAGTTTCCGTAAACTTTGTCTAAAAATGCAGGAATGCCTTTTGGGAACATTATGATTGGGATGTGTGGGTACTTTGCTTTAAGATAATCGGCAATCTCTACCATGTATTTCCAAGAAAATTCATCATATTTTGATGGTTCAATCGCAGCCGCCCATGAGTCAAATATCTGAACGACATCGATTCCCGCTTCTATCTGTTTTTCCATATAGAGTTTTACAACTTCTGTCACTTTTGCCAAAATCTTATGTAAAAGTTCAGGATTTGCGTACATCATCTTTTTGCATATGTTATATGTTTTTGTACCTTCTCCCTCTATCATATATGTTGCGAGTGTCCATGGTGCGCCTGTAAAACCGATAAGTGCTTTGTCATCTGCTAGTTGCTCTTTGATGATTTTTATGGTCTCATAAACATAAGTAAGTTTTGATGCTGCTTCGTCGCCGCCTAAAAGTGCATCCATGTCTGCTTCAGTTTTGATAGGCTTTTCAAAAACAGGTCCTTCTCCAACGAGAAAATCAAGTTTCATGCCCATTTCGTTTGGAACAACTAAGATATCGCTAAATAAAATTGCGGCGTCAACACCAACGATATCGACAGGCTGAAGTGTAACCTCTGCCGCAAGTTTTGGATTGTGACATAGATTTAAAAAGTTTCCAGCTTGTTTTCTTACTTCCATGTACTCTGGAAGATATCGTCCTGCTTGTCTCATCATCCAAACTGGGGTGTAAGGTGTCTCTTTGCCAAAGCATGCATCTACAAATATTTTACTCATGTGTGTCCTTAAAATAGTTCATTTTTAAATTTTTTTACTAATGATGGTGACCGACTTTACTTAAAAAGAAGAGACCCACCGCAACTGCTGCGATTGAGAGTGCTAGATATAGCATATCAAGCGCACCGTTGTATGTTGTGTGACCGACTTTTTGGAAAAATCCAACAACCAAAACCATTACGATAACTTTGGAAATCTTATCTTTTAGTTGGTCGAGAGAATGAACTGCGAGGAGCTGATTTTCGTCTCCATGCTCGTCTTTAGCAGGGTCGATGTCTGAGATAAAAAGCTCATAAAGACCAAATGAGAAGATAATCATAACAACGCCAATAAGGTAAAGGTCAACTGCACCGATGATACCGCCTACAACCTCTTCATGAAAATGTTCTGGATGCGCATGTGTTAGATAGGTGTTGATAACATATCCTGCGGTTTCATACACATCAAAACTTGCAACTACAAATAGTAAAATAGCACCAACAAGACCAAAAACAACAGCCAGAATGATGATAAATCTCGAACTCCAGAGACTGCTTTCAAAAAACTTCTCAAGCATTTTACTTTTCCTCTTCCATCTCTGCCCATTTTTGAGCAATGCGAACTGCATTTGTTGCAGCCCCAACTCTTAGGTTGTCTGCTACGATAAACATATGAAGCATCGTTTTATCGAAATTGTCCACTCTGATTCTTCCTACAAAAGTCTCATTTTTCTCTAGTGCGAGTGAAGGCATTGGATAGAGTGATTCTTCTGGTTTGTCCAAAAGAACGACATTTGGAGCATTGCTTAAAATCTCTCTTGCCGCTGCCGCATCTACTTCACATGCAAACTTCACACTTAGAGCTTCTGCATGCCCTCTAAGGGTTGGAACACGCACACAAGTAGCACTTAGAGGAATTTCTCTATGCATGATTTTGGTCGTTTCATTGACCATTTTCATCTCCTCTTTTGTGTAACCATTGTCTAAAAATTTATCGATTTGAGGGATGACATTGAGTGCAATTCTGTGAGCAAATGCTTTTACTTCTGCTTCGTCAAGCTTAAATGTAAAAAACGATTGCATTTGGTTTACAAGCTCTTGCATAGCGTTTTTTCCAGCACCAGATGTTGCTTGGTACGTGCTTACATCTACTCTTTGGATATGGTAAGCATCATCAAGCGGTTTTAAGACTTGAACCATCTGGATAGTAGAGCAGTTTGGATTTGCAACGATACCAGATTTTCTCCATTGTGCGATATCTTCAGGATTAACTTCAGGTACAACAAGTGGAATGTCCGCATCCATTCTAAAGTGTGAAGTGTTATCAATGACAACCGCACCAGCTCTCACTGCTGATGGAGCAAACTGTGCGCTTACGCTTCCGCCAGCTGAAAAAAGCGCAATCTCTACCTCTTCTTCTTCAAAAACAGTGTCTGTTAGCTCTTTGATAACGATATCTTTGCCCGCAAATGCAACAGTTTTTCCAGCACTTCTTGAACTTGCTAGCGGAACAATCTTGTTTATAGGAAAATTGACTTCTTCTAAAATTAAGAGTATCTCTTCTCCAACTGCTCCGTTTGCTCCAACAACTGCGACATTATATTTTCTTGACATTATCTCTTCCTTATAAATTTATCTGCTTTAATTTTTAGTAACACCAGTTCTCAACTCCAAAAGAAGTTCGTCTGGGGTTATCTCATCGCTATCACTTAAGATAACGGCTCTCTCTACTACAGAGACGAGTTCTCTGATATTTCCTGGCCAATTGTAGGCTAAAAGTTGTTTTTGTGACTCCCCAGAGAATCTTTTTAATTCAAAACCGTATTTTACACAATTTTGCTCTAAAACTTTTTGTGCAATAGCCAAGATTTCATCTTTTCGCTCACAAAGTGGCGGAATTGTAAGGGGAATCGTGTTTAAACGGTAGTATAAATCCTCTCGAAACAAGCCCTCTTTAATCTTGCGCATCAAATCAGCATTTGTTGCAGCGATAACTCTTATGTCAGTTTTTATACCCTTAGCAGAGCCTAGTCTGCGAACCTCTTTCTCTTGAAGCGCACGGAGAAGTTTCGCTTGAACGCCATATGGCATCTCACCTATCTCATCCAAAAAGAGTGTTCCGCCCTCTGCTAGTTCAAACTGTCCAGCTTTCGCCTCCATTGCATCAGTAAAAGCACCTTTTTCAAATCCAAAAAGTTCACTCTCTATAAGGTTGTCTGGTATGGCTGCCATATTTATGGCTATAAAAGGTCTGTTCGCTCTGGGCGAATGGTTGTGTATATAAGAGGCAAACACCTCTTTGCCGACGCCGCTTTGCCCTAAAAGTAGAACAGTTGCATCAGTTTTAGCCGCTTTTGTTGCAATTTTTAGTGCATCCTCAAGCGGTTTTGAAGTTCCGTAAAAACCGCTAAAGTCACTTTTTTTACTCTCTTTTGAACTATTTTTTTTGATTTTTTGTATTTTGTCTTCTCTTTTGATAGCGGCTATGAGGGTATCGACATCAAATGGCTTTAGTAAAAAATCCTTAACACCAAGATGGATAGATTCTATGGCTCTTTGAAGTGTTGCATTTCCCGTCATGATGATGACTTCAAATCTGCCAGCAAGTGCTTTGACAAATTCGATGCCGTCCATCCCTGGCATGTTAATGTCAGTTATAATAAGGTCAAAACTTGCATCAAGTGATTTGAGAGCATCTTTTGCATTTTTGAATGTTTTTACTTCAAACTCTTTATAGTCGCTCATTGCGATTTCAAGAGATTTTCTCATATTGATATCATCTTCAACTATTGCAATTTTCACTCTAATTCGCCCTTATCGTAATGGGGCGATTGTAACAAAAGTATCATTAAAATCGACTTTGAAGCACGTTGTTCTAAGTGTGAGCGTTGTAGTAGAGCTGTTTTGAAGATTTGATGTCACATCGTTATATGCAACATGAAGACCAAGCTTATGAATGTATTCTAAAAATTCAGCAGAATTTTGAGCAATAATTTTTTTTAAATCATTTTCTCCGTTGGTTGAGAGAAAGAGTTCCCTCTGAGGAGTACCACTGCATTTTTTCATACTTTGTGAGATAAAAAGTGTCTCATTGTAAAGTGTTGCATCTTTGACGATGTACTTGTAAGAGATAAGGTATTCACCTGCACTGAGTGCAAGCGGAAAAAAAAGTAGAAAGATTATTGAGCAAAGTCTGCGTGTGAAATGACGATTTCCATCTCTACTTCGCATAATCCCTCTTTAAATGTTGTCTCGACGATATCAGCATTTCTTACCATCGCTTGAACATATGTGCGGAGTGTTGACTTTTGCATCATCATGTTTTTTATAGTATCTTGTCCATCAACACGAACGCCTTTGACTTTTTCGGCGATTGCTCTGTAAGCATCAGCGATAGCGGCTCTCTTTGCAAGAGCATATGCTTGTGCAGGAGAAGAGGTGTTCATAGGTGCTACTCCTTGACCAACAACAGAGATGTGCATTCGTTTGTTTTTTTGCAATATCTCCTCTTGAGTTGCCATCATCGCTAGCTCCTCTTCTCTTTGCGCTTTAACTTGAGTGAGTTGATCCATGGTTCTTTGGCTCTCCTCTCTTGCTTGTGTCGCTACCTGTTTTGCTTTAGTTGCTTCTGCTTTTGCGGCTGCAACTTCAGCATTTGTTTGTTCTACAACGGTTGTATCAACAACAAGAACTTTATTTTCTCCAAAGAGTGATGCAGCACTTAGAAGCATTGCAAATAGTACAGAATATCTCATAATTCGTCCCTTGGCATGTGGTTTATTGGTTTTGCTTAAGCAACTACTATTCCAATTCGCTTGTGTTAAAAAGAGAATCATCGCTCTCTTCATCATCTTCTAGCTGTTTTGGGCAACGAGAAACGCTTGCAACATCATCGCCTTTTACGATGTAAACACCACTTGTGTTTCTGCTTGATTTGGAGATAGTCTGCATGTCAACACGTATCATTTTGCCTGCTTTTGTAAGTGCCATCATATCCATCTCTTCATCAACCATGAGACATCCGATAACGAATTTTCCAGTTTTTGTCGTTAGCTTCATAGCAATAACGCCGCTTCCGCCACGGTTAGTCAAGCGGTATTCTCCAGCATCTGTTCGCTTTCCGATACCTTTTTCACTCACTATAAGTATCTCCTGCTCATCGCTTGAGATGATGTTCGCATCAACTACTTCATCAGAATCAAGTTTAAATTTGATACCTCTTACACCTCTTGTGTTTCTGCCTTGATCACGTGTTTTTTCTATCTCAAACTTGATACATTGTGCAAGTTTTGTAACGATAAATAGGTACTTGATGCTCTGGTCTGCGATTCTTGCAGTGATAAGTTTGTCATCATCATCAAGAAGAATAGCTTTTACACCGTTGCTTCTTATGTTTGAAAATTCGCTTAGGTTTGTTCTCTTTACTGTTCCGTTTCTTGTAAAAAATACAAGTGATTTTTCATCGCTAAAGTCGGTTGTAGGGATGATGGACTGAATCTGTTCATCTGCAACAAGGTTGAGTAAGTTTACAACCGCTTTGCCTTTTGCCGTTCTGCTTCCTTCAGGAATCTTATATACTTTTAGCCAGTGAAGCTGTCCACGGTCTGTTACAAAAAGAAGCGTGTCATGGGTGTTACATGTAAAGAATCTCTCTATAAAGTCATCCTCATAGGTTGTAACTGCTATCTTGCCTTTGCCGCCTCTTTTTTGCTTCTCATACTGGACAAGAGGAACTCTCTTGATGTAACCTCTATGCGTAATAGTTACAACCATCGGCTCATTTGGGATAAGGTCCTCTATGTCGATATCGTCATAATCATCTTCTATCTCTGTGCGTCTCTTGTCGGTATAGATAGAGAGGATTTCATCAAATTCTTGATCTATGATACCGTGAAGTATCTCTTCACTTTTAAGGATAGACTCAAGGTAAGTGATGAGTTCAAGAAGTTCACGAAGTTCATTCTCTATTTTCTCACGCTCTAAGCCTGTAAGTCTTCCAAGGCGCATATCAACGATACTTTGCGCTTGAAGCATACTAAAATCAAACTCAGAAATTAGGTTGTCTCTTGCTTCTTCAATGTTTTTACTAGATTTGATAACTCTAATGATTTCATCAATAATATCAAGAGCTTTTTTTAGACCCTCTAAGATGTGTGCTCTGGCTTTTGCTTTTTCAAGGTCAAAGATAGTGCGGCGGATGATGATAGTTTTACGGTGATTTATAAAGTGTTTTAGAATGTCAATTATGCCAAAGACTCTCGGTTCTTGGTTCAAGATGGAGAGCATGATAATACCAAAAGTAGTCTGCATGCTAGTTTGTTTGAAAAGGTTATTTAAGACTATTTCGCTCATTGCATCTTTTTTTAGCTCAATTACAACACGAATACCGTCACGGTCAGACTCATCACGAATTTCTGAAATACCGTCTATCATTTTATCTTTTACCAAGTCTGCAATATTTTCAATTAGACGAGCTTTGTTTACTTGATACGGCAGTTCGTCGATGACGATGACATCTCTGTTGCCTTTTTTCTCTATATGAGTTTTTGCACGAACTTTGATACGACCACGACCTGTTGCATAAGCATCCATAATCCCTTTTTTGCCAAAAATCGTTCCGCCTGTTGGAAAATCTGGTGCTTTGATATGCTCCATAAGCTCATAGAGTTCGATATCTGGATTTGCTAAAAGTGCTTTTAAACCCATCATAATCTCTTGAGGGTTGTGTGGAGGAATGTTTGTCGCCATACCGACTGCAATGCCTGATGAGCCGTTTATAAGCAGGTTAGGTACACGAGTAGGCATAACATCAGGCTCTTTTGTAGTGCCGTCGTAGTTGTCTATCATGTTGACTGTGTTTTTTTCTAAATCTTTTAAGAGTTCACCAGCGTATTTTGTCATTCTTGCTTCAGTATAACGCATAGCCGCCGCACTGTCGCCATCAACCGAACCGAAGTTTCCTTGACCATCAACCAGTTGCATCCTCATGGAGAACTCTTGCGCCATACGAACAAGTGCATCATAAACCGCGGTATCTCCGTGTGGATGGTACTGACCGATAACATCCCCGACGATACGAGCTGATTTTTTAAATTTTGAGCCATGGGATAGGCTTAATTTGTCCATTGCATAAAGAATTCTTCTGTGAACAGGCTTGAGTCCATCACGCACATCTGGAAGCGCACGTCCAACGATAACGCTCATTGAGTAGTCTAAGTAGCTACTTTGAAGCGTCTCTTCAATGTTGATTCTCTGTATGTTGTCACTGTTTAGCAAGTTGCTCATATATAACACCTAATCTTCATAAAATTTTAAAAATAATTCCACGGATGGTATCTTAATAACGCTTAATAGTTGCGTAAAGATATGAGATTTTTTGGTTGATTAAAAATTAATCATATTTATGCTTATCATTGAAAAGCAAGCGTGTATAATTTGAGCAGATTTTCAAAAAGGATAAAAGATGAAAAGATATCTTTTAGGCACAATGTTGTTACCCTCTTTTGTTTTTGCAGAGGATGCGCTTAGTGGCAGTGATACAGCGTGGATGCTTGTAGCGACTGCTTTGGTAATGCTCATGACTCCAGCGGGGTTGGCGCTCTTTTATGGCGGCTTGACACGTTCAAAAAACGTGCTAAACACTATAGGGATGAGTTTGGGAGCGTATGCTATGGCTTCGCTTGTATGGGTTGTTGTGGGCTACTCTATTGCTTTTGGAGATGGCGACATCATCGGAAGCGGTAAAATGATGCTCTCTGGTATCACTTCTGAAACACTTAAAGGAACTATACCAGAGCTTCTTTTTGTTGTCTTTCAGGGAACTTTTGCGGCTATTGCGGTAGCCATCGCAAGCGGTTCTATGATAGAACGTGTCAAGTTTTCTACATACATGGTGTTCGCTGCTCTTTGGGTTGTAGCGGTTTATGCGCCAGTTACACACTGGGCGTGGGGCGGCGGAGAGTCTCTTAACTTTGGAGAGATAGATTTTGCGGGCGGAACGGTTGTTCACCTCAATGCAGGTGTGGCAGGGTTTGTGGTGGCTATGATTTTGGGACGTAGAAGAGATTACGGTAAAGCGGCTATTAAGCCTTTTTCTCCGATTTTAGTGGCTCTTGGTGCGGCTCTTTTATGGTTTGGATGGTTTGGTTTTAACGCAGGTTCGGCTCTTGGAGCAAACGGTGTTGCGGCATCGGCGTTTTTAGTAACAAATGTTGCAGCGGCACTTGGTGTTCTTGGATGGCTTGTTGTAGAGTGGTTTGTTTATAAAAAAGCAACGATTGTCGGCGGAGCTTCTGGAGCGGTTGCAGGTCTTGTAGCAATAACTCCAGCTTCTGGAACAGCGGGTGTTGAGGGTGCTATCATCATCGGACTTGTTGGCGGTATGCTAGGTTTTTGGGGTGTTGCAAAACTCAAAGGGATGTTTAAAGTGGATGACTCTTTGGATGCGTTTTGGATTCATGGCTTGGTTGGTATCTGGGGTTCTATCGCAACAGCGATTTTTATAGTACCATACGCAATGCCAGAAGCGTATGAGATGGGTTCTCAGCTTGTAAAACAGTTTCAAGCTATAGGGCTTACAGTTGTTTATAGTGCTATTGCTACAGCGGTAATCTACTATATAGCATCGGCTATTACAGGTGGCGGAAGAGTGGATGATGAGAGCGAGAGCAGAGGTCTTGATGAGACCATCCATGGAGAAAAAGCACTAAATCTTTGATTTTTGTGTTTGCTTAAAATAGCAAAAGTCGTTACAATTTTAAACTAAATTTGGAGATATTATTATGAAAAGAGTAGAAGCGGTTATCAAACCATTTAAATTGGAAGATGTAAAAGATGCTTTGGCGGAGATCGGAATCACAGGGATGACGGTTAGTGAAGTAAAGGGTTATGGGCGTCAAAAGGGTCATAGCGAACTTTATCGTGGTGCTGAATATGTTGTTGACTTTCTCCCAAAGATAAAAATGGAGATGGTTGTTGATGATGAAAATGTTGACCAAGTGGTAAAAACAATCGTTGAGGCTGCAAGAACGGGCAAAATCGGTGATGGAAAGATATTTGTAAGTGATGTTGAAAAAATCATCCGTATTCGTACTGGTGAAACTGATAGCGAAGCAATCTAGTAATGTTACGCACTAAAACGAACTCGTCCGTTTTAGTGGCAAGGACTAAAGTCCTTTGCAATCCCCTAAAGCTACGAAAAGTAAACTTTTCGAGAAATTTAGAGGTAATTACGCTCTTTTTTACAAAAGTGCGTAACATCAGTTACAAACTTTTTTGCAAAAATACGTAAGGCTATTTACTGATTAAAAATTAATCAGTAAAAAAACTCCATTCCTCTTTTATAAGTTATAATTTCCTTCAATTTTTTTTGAAGGATTTTATATGT
>JAOTSA010000025.1 GCA_030247515.1 Sulfurimonas sp.
GTAGAGTACAAAACCTATAAGATGGAAATTTTGAGTAAAAGTGCAGTCATAGTCTCTTCTCTTTTGCTTGTCGCTCTATCGTATATGTTGCTTGGCAAGTACTACAGTGCATTTTTTAGAAATCACGGGGAGCTTCGTTACTATCTCAACCCCAGTTATCCAGTTTACTCGTTTGCAAAGTATGTAAAAAAAGAGTTTGCAAAGCCTCAAGAGATTATTCCTATAGCTCGAGATGCAAAAATAGTAGAGAGCGGAGTTAAAAAAAGATTGTTTGTTTTTGTCGTAGGAGAAACGGCAAGAGCGCACAACTTTTCACTCAACGGTTATGAGCATGATACAAATCCGCTTCTTGAAGTTCAAGGCAATATCGTAAATCTTGAAAACTTTTACTCATGCGGTACGGCGACGGCGGTATCTCTTCCTTGTATGTTTTCAAAATTTAGCAAAAGTGAATATAGTGAAGAGAAAAAGAGTTATGAAAATCTTGTTGATGTTATCGGCAAAGTTGGTATAAGAGTTTTGTGGAGAGATAATAACTCTGGCAAATCAAAAGGCGTTGCAGACAGGATAAAAGATGTAAAATATTTTGGTGGAGAAAAGTTTGATGAGGTAATGCTTGAAGATTTGCAACAAAGCATTGACGCATCTTATGAAGATACACTTATAGTTCTGCATCAAGAAGGAAGCCACGGACCGACATACTATAAAAGATATCCTGAAGAATTTAAAAAATTTAAACCTACTTGTGATACGCAAGATTTAGAGAAGTGTACGCAAGAAGAGATTGTCAATACTTATGACAATACTATACTTTATACCGATTATTTACTAGATAAAACTATAAAATTTCTTCAAAATAATGAGCAAAAATATGAAACATTTATGATGTATGTCTCAGACCACGGCGAATCCCTCGGTGAAAATGGTATCTATTTGCATGGACTGCCTTATGCCATAGCACCTGATTTCCAAAAGCATGTTCCTGCAGTTTTCTATTTTGGCAATGATATGAAAGAAAAAAGAGAGATACTTGAAACTTTAAAAACAGATGAATATTCGCATGATTATATTTTTCACACTTTTTTGGGTCTCTTTGGTGTAGAAACAAAAGAGTATGATAAAAATTTAGATATTTTTAAGAACTTATCATAAGCTTATTGCTATTGATTTATGTAAAGTTTGTATAGTGTTTATTTTAGAATTTGGAGCGGTATGTATGGTTAAAAAATTATTGAAATACTATTTTATGTTTGTGTCTATATTTTTTATAGGCAGAATACTTTTATTTATATACTACTTTCATAATTTTGAAGATAGCGGTGTTGATTATTGGTTGACGTTTTTATATGGTTTGAGAATGGATACTGTTGTCATATCTGTGCTTTTGGTTATTCCTCTTATAGTTTTATCTTTTACTCCAATAAAGTTTGCCAAATCTGCAAATAGTTTTTTAAAATACTATTTTTTAGTAGCCTTTTCGCTCGTTATTTATATAGAAAATGCTACTTTCCCATTTGTTGCACAGTATGATGTAAGACCGAACTATCTTTTTGTTGAGTACCTCATATATCCAAAAGAGGTCTTTTCTATGATATTTGCAGACTATAAAGTTGAGCTTTTAATCAGTTTTGCAATGATTTGTTTGTTTGGATACTTTTATCTAAAACTTGCAAAAGATGATTTTTTGGAAATATTTAAAAGTGCATATTTGAAAAGAGTTGTCTTGTTTCTGCCCATTTTAGCACTGCTTTTCATGGGAGTTCGTTCATCTTTCGGACATAGAGGGGTAAATATATCCGATGCTATGTACACTACAAACAGAATGGTTAACGAGATAACCAAAAATTCGCTTCACAGTATCGGTTATGCGGTTTATAGCGAGGTGGTTCATGAGGGAGGAGAGGTAAAAAACTATGCTAAGATGGATGTTAAAGAGGCTTTGGAGAGAATTAAAAAGAGATTAGATATCCAAACTATCAGCGATGAAGATGTGCTTTTGAGAGTAGAAAATAGCCATTTTAAAAGTGATAAACCTAAAAATCTAGTTATATTTGTTCAAGAGAGCCTTGGTTATCAGTTCGTAGAAGCTGTCGGCGGAGAAGAGGGAATAACACCTAATTTTAACAAATTGAGCAAAGAGGCTATACTTTTTAGAGATTTGTACTCAAACGGGACAAGAAGTGTGAGAGGACTTGCGGCAATGAGTGCGGGAAATCTGGCAGTTCCAGGTGAAGAAGTAGTAAAGAGAAATAAATCTCAAAGCGATTTTTTTACCATAGCATCGCTTCTAAAGCCTTTTGGCTACTATACCGCATTTATGTACGGAGGAGAGAGCAGATTTGACAACATGAGAGGATGGTATAGCGGAAACGGATTTGACGAAATCATAGATCAGCCTAAAATCCAAAACCCTACATTTGTGGCTCCTTGGGGCGTATGTGATGAAGATTTGGTAGTGCAGGCAAACGAAGAGTTCAAAAAAATGCATGCAAAAGGTCAAAAATTTGCAACGGTTATGTTTTCGCAATCAAATCACTCTCCTTTTGAATTTCCATGCGAGAAAATAGAGCTTTTAAAAGATGTTCCGCCAAATAGCGTAAA
The DNA here is from genome assembly GCA_030247515.1 of Sulfurimonas sp. GTDB lineage: Bacteria > Campylobacterota > Campylobacteria > Campylobacterales > Sulfurimonadaceae > Sulfurimonas. The sequence continues at coordinate 2,602 of JAOTSA010000025.1, forward strand.
AAATGCCGTTAAATATGCAGATTATGCGGTAGGCAGACTTTTTGAGCTTGCAAAAAAAGATGGGTATTATGAAGATACGGTTTTTGTGGTAGTAGCGGATCATAATGTACGAGTTTATGGGGATGATATGGTTCCTGTAGATATGTTTCATATCCCTGCGATGATTTTAGGAGGAGGGATAAAACCGATGGTTTATGATAAAATCGCCTCTCAGCCCGATGTTTTAGCTACTGCACTCGATTTAATAGGATTAGATTTAAAATACCCTATCATGGGACACTCTATATTTAGCGATAAAAAACAAAACCTCTCTTTGATGCAGTTTCACTCATCTTATGCACTAAGAGTTGATGACAAAGTGGCTATAGTCAGACCATCTCAAGCATCACTTACTTTTGCATACAAAGAACCACAAACATATTCGGACAGAAGCAACCACTTAACGATGGTAGAGCATGATGAGGAGTTGGAAAAAGATGCTTTGGCGTTTGTAATAGCGTTGGATTATGTTTATAATAAAAAATTATATAGATAAAAATAGAGTCTTGTGATGATTTTTCGATAAATTTTTGATAAAATTATCACTATGACTAATATTGCTTTTGAGTACCCGTCTCTTTTACTATTGTTAGTCCCGATACTCTACTGTATGTATAGATGCAGGGAGCAGTTAAAGAGCCGCTATTTCGTACATCTGCACTTTTTTAGTGCAAAAAAAAGCTTTCTTAAACTTGAGTGGATTATTAAGATAGCCATCCTTCTTTTTCTCTGCATTGCCCTTGCTTCTCCTATAGTCGTTGATACCCTTGACCCGCATAACCGTGTGGGAAAAGACATCGTTCTCGCAGTTGATGGCAGCGGTTCTATGAACGCTTCTGGGTTTGATTTTGAAAATGAGGTGAGCAAGGGAGAGCGGCTTAGCAGGTTTGAGATTGCGCAGGTTATCGCTTCTGAGTTTATCAAAAAGAGAGAGATGGACAACCTTGGGGTGGTTTTTTTTGGAGATTTTGCTTTTATAGCTTCGCCAATTACCTATGAAAAAGAGATGGTTGTGGAGATGCTTGGATACCTCACTCACGGCATGGCAGGGCAAAATACAGCTATCGGCGAGGGGATTGGCGTGAGCGTGAGAGCCTTTAAACACTCCAAAGCCAAAACGAAAATCATCATACTCTTAACCGACGGCGAGCATAACAGCGGAAATATTTCGCCAAAAGATGCCATCAAAATAGCCGAGGAGCATGAGATAAAAATCTATACTATCGGTATGGGAAACAAAGGCGAGGCGGATGAAGCACTTCTGCAAGAGATAGCAAAGCAAAGCGGCGGAGAGTACTTTAGTGCAACTTCCGCAAAAGAGCTAAAATCTGTTTATGAGAAGATAGACGCTCTGGAATCTTCAAAGATAAAAAGCAGGGAGTATCTGCAAAAAGAGTACTTTTACTGGATGTTTTTGCTTGGTGTGGCGGCACTTTTGCTCTTTTTACTCTACAGAGGAGTACAAAAATGAAATTTCTGTATCCTGAATTTCTCTGGCTTTTGCTTCTTTTACTGCCACTACTGCTTAAAGTAAACATAAAAGAGCTAAGGGTTACCTCTTATGGGTATATATTTAGTTTTCTTTTTGTTGTTTTGGCACTTTGCAGACCTGTTATAGAGCAAGAACCTCTGAAATCTGAACAGCTTTTAAGTGATGTTATCCTCGGAGTGGATTTATCATACTCCATGCACGCTTCTGATTTGGAGCCTACACGCCTTGAGTTTGCCAAAGAGATGCTTGAAAAAGTGGTAGGCTCAGGACAAAAGAGCAGATTTGGGGTTTTAGGGTTTACCACAAATGCGGTTGTTCTCTCTCCTCTCACGGAAGATAGAGAGCTTTTACTGCATCTTTTTGGCTCTTTGGATGAGAAGTTTATCATCACGCAGGGAAGCGATGTCATGTCTGCACTCAAACTTTCCCGCAAGATGTCCGCATCCAAAAAGGCTACCGTTGTGCTTTTTAGTGACGGGGCGGATGAACTGGGCTATGAGGCGGAAGCACATTTTGCAAGAGAGAACAACCTTGTCGTGAACATCTTTATGACAGCTACGACTATGGGCTCAACGCTTAGACTAGAGGATGGTACGCTTATGAAAGACGAGCTTGGTGCTATCGTGGTCAGCCGTGAAAATAGTGCGGTAAAAGAGATAGCGGAGGCAACTGGCGGGGTTTATACGACAGATGTTGACACGCTTCTTGATGCGCTGGTGTCACAAGGCAAAAAAGAGCATAAAAGTCAGACAACGATTATGCGCAATCTTGAGCTTTTTTACTATTTTGTGGCTTTGGCAATACTCTCGTTTTTAGTGAGTGTGACGACGCTTAAGAGGTTTGTTGTGGCATTTTTGCTTCTCTTTGGAGTGCATGTGAGTGCAAATGAGAATATGAAGTTTTTCAACAAAGCGGTGGAGTTGTACAGAAGCGGCGAGTATGAGAAGGCGATGCAAAACTTTGAGATGGTGAAGTCCGCTGATGCCGAGGTAAAATCTATCGTTTTTTACAACATAGGCAACACACTTGTCAGGCTAAAAGAGTTTGAGAAGGCGAGAGAGGCGTACATCAAATCCTTAACGCTTCTATACTCCAAAGAGGCGGATGAAAATCTGGAGTTTATCCATGAGGCGGGCGAGAAAAAAGAGATGAGTACGGGAAAGCAGCAGAGTAAAGAGAAATCCGCACTTGCAAAAAAAGAGCAAAGCAACAAAAAAGCAAAAGAGGGTGGCGGTTCAAATATGCAAGTAAGTACGCAAAACAGCAGTGGTGCAGATGATGGCGGTAAAAAAACAGAGATGCAAAATAGTATAAATCTTGATGGCGGCAAAGCCAAACTAAGCTCCAAACAGTATGAGCTTATCAACAAAAGGGGAGTAGATGAAAAAAAACCGTGGTAGCTTCTTTTTTCTTTTGATGCTATTTTTTTCAGCAGAGCTTTTTGCGACGACGTATGAGTGGAGTGCTGAGATAAGCAGACAAAAAGCTTATAAAAATGAGCCGATTTATGTTCACTACACATGTACATTTAGCGACCGTGCCGAGCTTTATGCCATAGAGTTTAACCCAAGCGGCGAGTATGAAAAGTTTCGTGTGCAAAACCTCAAAGAGAGCCAGAGTATCGTTGATGGAAAAAGGATATACAGTTATGAGTTTGTTGTTTTTGGCAAAAGTGCAGGCGAGATAGAGATAGCTTTTGAAGCACTTATGAAGTTAACCAACAAAGATTCTATCGAAGATATGGTTATCGGCAGAGACAACATGAAAAAAGAGGAGGTCAAAAAAACACTCTTCAAACAAGAGGTTTTTAAACTCCTTGTCGAGGAGACAAACAGCACTCTTGTGGGTAACTTTACTCTTGATGTAAAAAAGCATAAACCCAGCGTAAAGGCGTACGAACCATACCATTTGGAGATAAAGATTCAAGGCGATGGAAACCTTGAAGCTATTGAACCGCTCAAGTTTGAGATAGATGGTGTCAAGATTTTTGCGGAGGATGTTGTTTTAAATCAGCATTTAACTAAAGAGGCGCAGAGTGGAGTTTGGAGTCAAAAATTTGCTTTTGTGGCAGAGAAGAGTTTTAGCATACCAAAGCGAGAGATAGAGTATTTTGACCTTAAAACAAAAAAGATAGAGAAGCTTGTTTTTGATGCGGTGGATGTAAAAGTGGTGGGCGATTTTGCAAAAGAGGAGCTACTGGATAAGGAGGTGCATGAGAGGGAGTTTAGGTTTGACACCTCTTATCTCTACTATCTGCTTGCCTTTGTTGCAGGCTTTTTTGTCGGAAAAATCAAGAGAAAAAAATCCCCGCAAACAAAATCAAATGATAACTTTTTACAAAAGGTAAAAGATGCAAAATCTCTCGATGCGCTGATGGTTCTTTTGGTGGTTGAGGATACCGCAAAGTACGGAGAACTCATAAAAGATATAGAGCAAGAGAGGATAACATCGCTTGGGTCTGCAAAAAAATATGCACAAAAGTTGCATTTGGTATAATGGTAAAAAAATGGATGGTAAAGTAGCATGAAGCGGTGTAATGTAGCGATAGTTTTTATATTTTGCCTTAATCTGTTTTTTAGTGGATGCGCTCAAAAAGTAAGTATTAAGGCACTTGAACCAGCCGAAATTGACCGTGCAACATTGACAAAAAAGATAAGTGTGGCTTACTTTGAACACGATAGAATCGGACTCTCAAACAAGATAGAGACAAAACTTCTTGAAAAAAAGATTGATGGCAAAAACTATTTTACGGTCATCAGCAGAAAAGATTTAGATGATGTTATCGCTGAACAAAAACTCCAAAGCAGCGGCTTGGTAGATGTGTCAAAAGCAGTTGAAGTTGGCAATCTTTTGGGGGCAGAGGCTATCATCTCTGGGAGTGTTTCAAAAATCTCTTCAAATGACACCTACTACTATGAAAATCGTTACAGATGTGTTGACAAAAAGTGCAACAACGTGGTGGAGTATAGTGTCGGATGCACAAAAAGGGTGATTGGGTTGTCGGCTGATTTGCGCATGGTTGATGTTGCAAAAGGAGATATCATCTATGCCGATACACTCTCAAAAACTGCTCAATGGAGTCATTGCAGTGATGATTCTAGCTCTTTGCCATCCGCTGATATAGTCGCACAAAATTTTGCAAATAAGATGGCTGATGATTTTGTTTTTAAGTTGACACCGCATTATGGATACTTTCAAGTTGCGCTTTTGGATGACCCAGATATAAAATACAAAGCCAGAGAGGAGAAGCTTTTAAAGTTTGCTTTGGAATATATTGAGCAAAACAGGCTAGAGAAGGCAGAGGAACTTTTAACCGAACTTGTTGACGCAACAGGGCAGAAAAGTTATGTCGCTTTTTACAATCTAGGCGTTGTAAAAGAGGCACAGGGTGTTTATAAAGATGCACAACGCTACTATAAGAGGGCTGATGAGCTTGCCATGAAGCCAGTGGAAGAGATAAGCGAGGCATATCTTAGAATCGCCAGACTGATAGAAAAACATAAAAAAGCTACGGAACAACTTGCAAAATGATGGGGAGATACTTTTTTATCATAGTTATAACGCTTCTGTTTTTTGTGGGATGTTCCACAAAGGAGGAAGCACCGCTTATGCAAAAAAAAGCTCTTCCGTCATGGTACACAAACCCGCCACTTACGACGCAGACAAAGCTATATGCTCTTGGCGAGGGAGAGAGCAAAGAGGTAGCGATAACAAACGCTCTTAGCATGATGGCATCCACGCTTAGCGTCTCCATAGAGTCCACGTTTAACGCTAAAAAATTTGTAGAAGAGGGTGTGAGAAACTCTCATCAGCTTACCACGCAAAGCGAGATACAGAGTGATGTGAAAAAAATCCGCATAAGCAATTACGAGGTTTTAGAAGCACAAGAGCTTGGTTTTCGAAAACATATAGTTCTTATCGCCTCAGAGAAAAAGAGACTTTTTGAGAGCCTTAAGAGTGAACTTGAGCAAAAGTTCGCATTAGCCGATGCCCAGCTTAGTTCACTCCATCTGCACCATGCATTGGAACAACTTGATATTTACAAAAAAGTGTTGCATGAGCTAGAAGATGTTCCAGACACCCTTGTCGTTATGAATGTTTTACAGAACAGTTTTCATGGCGAGAGTTTTATCCAAAAGATACAAAAGCTCAAAAACAGCCACGCCGCACTTCTTGCTTCTATCAGTTTTGAGATAGAGACTGATGAGAACTCTAAAAACCTTCAAGCACCCATCCGTGAGGCACTGGGCGCAAAAAAAGTTCAAATTGACAACAGCAGTGCCAAGACGCATTTTAAAATCATCATCCGCTCCGACATCCAAAGAGCCTCTTCCTATGGCTTCACGCTCGCCCGCTCCGCCATCGAGATAAGCGTAAAAGAGAGTAAAAACAGCATAATCGCAGGCAATAAACTAAACATAACAGGGCAGTCAACACAAGGATACGAGATAGCCAAACAGAGCGTTGCAGTGAAGTTTGGCGAGATGATACAAAAAGAGGGAATTGGCAAGATTTTAGGGCTTGAGCTTTAGTCTTTTGCTTAACATTTATCCCTTTTTGTTATACTTCATTTTATATGTAAAAGGACAAAATATTTATGATTTCTAAAATAGAGTTGATTAAAAAAGAGGTTTCCAAAGTAGTTGTTGGGCAGGAGAAGATGATTGATGCTCTTCTTATTGCGCTTTTGTGTGAGGGGCATATACTTATAGAGGGTGTTCCAGGGCTTGCAAAAACAACGACGGTCAATGCACTTGCAAAGAGTTTGGGACTTGATTTTAAGCGTGCGCAGTTTACTCCCGACTTGCTTCCCTCTGACATACTCGGTGCTGAGATTTACGACCCGCAAACAAACAGTTTTAAAATCAAAAAAGGTCCTATTTTTACCAACCTTCTTTTGGCAGACGAGATAAACCGCTCTCCCGCAAAAGTCCAATCGGCACTCCTTGAAGTGATGCAGGAGAAGCAGGTGACACTTGGCGATACCACCTTTAAACTCTCTCCTCCGTTTTTCGTTATGGCGACACAAAACCCTGTTGAACAAGAGGGTGTTTACCAGCTTCCAGAGGCGCAGCTCGATAGATTTATGCTCAAACTTGTTGTTGATTACAACACAAAAAAAGAGGAGCTTGAGATAGCAAGACGCATCTCAAGCGGCAATTTTGAGGAGATAAAGAGCGTTGTGACGCATGAAGATTTGGAGGCGTTAAAGGCGACGGTAAAAAATATTCACGTTGATGCGCAGGTTGAGGAGTACATGATAGAACTTGTAAATGCTACTCGTTACCCGAGTGAGTACGGGCTTGACGAGATTAAAGGGTATATCCAGTTTGGGGCATCTCCACGTGTGAGTATTGATATGTTTAAGGCGGTAAAAGCGATGGCGTTTATGCGTGGCAAAGATTTTGTAACGCCTGTGGATGTTGCTTACATAGCAAAAGAGCTTATGCGTCACCGCATCGTCTTAACTTACGAGGCAGAGGCTGAGGGCGTGACAACGGATACGATTATCCAAAAAGTGCTTCAAACCGTTGCGATTCCCTAAATCGGGCATAAGCGCATGAGCAAACTTCAAAAAATCTTGGTTCGTGCAAGACGGCAGGTCTTTAGCGAAATGGTCGGCAACAATCCATCCATCTTTCATGGCGAGGGGTATGACTTTATCGAACTCCGTGAGTACATGGCAGGAGATGACATCCGCCATATCGACTGGAACATCACGGCAAAGATGCAAAAGCCCTTTATAAAGATATTTCGTGAGGAGCGAGAGCTAAATGTCGTTTTGGTCTCTATCTTAAACGGAAGTGTCCATTTTGGTTCTCAAAAGTTCAAGCAGGAGAGTATCGCTGAAGTTGCCGCACTTTTGGGCTACTCGACACTTAAAAACGGCGATTTGCTAAGTTCTTACATCTTTACGGACAAGATAGTAGCGCATGAAAAGCCCACTAAAAAACTCTTTATGGTGCAAAAAAGCGTTCAAGATATTTTGGAGTTTGATGCGCTTGGAGCGCAGCTTGACTTTAAGTTTATAACCGATATTCTTTTTCAAAGACTAAGAAGAAAATCGCTTATTTTGATGATTGGCGATTTTTTTGAGATACCTGATTTGAGACTTTTGGCAAGAAAACATGAGATTGTTTGTGTCGTCGTGAGAGACAAACTGGAAGAAAATCCCCCTGAGATGGGGTTTGCTTCACTCCTTGACCCACAAAGCGGAGCGACTTTGGAGGGGGATTTTAACGCTTCAACCATCAAGGCGTACAGCCAGAGAGTTGCTGCACATGACCATGCTCTTTTTGAGAGGTTTCGGCGTGATAGTATCCGTTTTACAAAAGTATATACAGACGCAAATGCCGCCGTGGCACTTCGCAGACTTTTTGAGGGGCAGTAATGGCGCAAGAGCAGAGTTTTGACATCCCGCTTCATGATATAAAAACCATAGTTGAGGTACAGGAGTACTCTCTTTATACCCTTTTAGGGGTTGGTTTTTTCGCCACGCTTCTGCTTTTTGGGCTTGGATATCTTGTCTATGTCTGGTATAAAAAACAGAGCAAGTTTAACCTCAAAAAAGAGCATTATAGGCTTTTGCACACGCTTGATTTGAGTGATGCCAAAAGTGCGGCATACGCCATCACGCTTTACGGCGCAACATTTAGGGATGAGAGTCCCAGACATCAAGAGATGTACCAAAATCTCATAAGCAGGCTGGAAGTTTACAAGTACAAAAAGAGCGTCGCACCCTTTGATAGTGAGACGCTTGGTTACATAGAGCTTTACAAGGGGATGATTGATGTTTGATGGACTCTCTTTTGAGTTTGAGTTCCTCTTTTTGCTTCTTTTTCTCTTTGCGATTTGCGCCTTTTTTTGCAAAGAGCGTGCAACATCGCTCTACTTTCCCCACACAAAAGAGTTTTTCAAAAATGCCATCTCTGCTTCAAAAGTGCTTTTTTTTCTAAAATGGCTTGGTATTGTGATGATGGTTTTTGCACTGATGTCGCCCATCAAAGAAGAGCCTTATGAGGTTACGCCAAAAGATGGGGTTGAGATTGCGCTCATTTTGGATGCGTCTGAGTCGATGAAAGAGAGAGGATTTGATGCCAAAAATGGGTATTTGACACGTTTTGATGCAGTGCAGGAGATAGTGAGCGATTTTATAGGCAAGAGGAAAAGTGACAACATGGGGCTTGTCGTTTTTGGCTCTTACGCTTTTATCGCCTCGCCGCTTACTTACGATGCAGATATTTTGAACAAAATCCTCTCACAGCTCTCCATCGGTATGGCAGGAAAATACACCGCACTCAACACCTCGCTTGCTCAAGGAGTTAATCTCCTAAAGATGAGCAAATCCAAAACAAAGATAGCCATTTTGCTTACAGACGGGCATAGTACGCCTCAAGTTGACCAAGTGCCGCTTGAAATTGCGCTTGAGATGGTTAAAAAAGAGGGGATTAAAGTCTATCCCATAGGCATAGGAATGCCTCATGAGTACAATAAAGAGGTGCTTATGCGCATCGCAAACGAGAGCGGCGGCGTGGCATTTGGCGCATCAAGTGCCACTCAGCTTCAAGATGTGTATAAAAAGATAGATGCGCTTGAAACATCCCAGATTAAGGGCGAGAGTTTTACGCTTACACACTACTACTATCAGTTTCCTCTCTTTGTCGCACTTCTCTCTTTGATGCTTTATGTTTTTCTTAAAAATAAAAGAGGTTACGCATGACCTTTTTGCATCCTGAGTTTCTCTACTACATGTTGCCGCCACTATTTTTGCTCTTTGGGCTTTTACTTACTCAAAAAGAGCATCAAGCAGAGTTTTTTTCCAAAGAGGTCATGGAGAAGCTCCGTGTCAGCGCAAATACACTCACACTCAAAGCCAGAAATGCACTCTTTTTGCTTGTCGGATTTTTTACCGTTATAGCCCTTGCACAGCCTGTTATCAAAGAGGGAAAGGTCGAAATCAAGGCAAAGAGTGCAGATGTAACCATCGCACTTGATATCTCCGACTCCATGCTCGCACAAGATGTCTATCCAAACCGCCTTGAAGCAGCCAAGCAAAAGGCACTCACTCTTTTGGAAGAGGCGAAAAATGAGCGTATAGGTGTTGTGGCATTTGCCAAAGAGTCCTACCTTGTCTCGCCGCTTAGTTTTGATACGGCGGCGGTTGCTTTTTTGTTGCGTCAGCTTGATACTTCGTCGATAACGGAGAGAGGGACAGACTTTTTGGCACTTTTGGATGTTGTGCAAAAGAGCCAAAAAGAGCAAGAGAAGAAGATTTTACTCCTCCTAAGTGACGGCGGAGACAGAGATGATTTTTCAGAGGAGATAGCATTTGCAAAGAAGTACGGCATCAGAGTTTTTGTCTTAGGTATGGGAACAAAAAAGGGTGCGCCGATCAGACTTCATGACGGTACATTTCTGCAACACAACGGCGAGATGATTTTTACAAAACTAAACGACCAAATCTCCACGCTTGCCACAAAAACAGGCGGTGTTTACATAGAGCAAACGACATCATCCGAGGATATCAAGAGAATGTTTAAAGAGATGGTGCGCTTGGACACAAAAAAAGAGCTTAAAAGCCAAGAGATAGAGAGAACAAAACCTCTTTTTTACTATCCTCTTGGTATGGCGATGCTTTTTTTGCTTATCGCTACAAGCTCTTGCAGCAGAGGAGCAAAATCGCTCTTTATCGCACTCTTTTTCCTTAGTTTTCATCAAGAAGCAGATGCGGGAATGTTTGATTTTATGGAGCTTAGAGAGGCGAAAAAAGCGTACGAGAGCGGCGAATTTGACAAAGCCGTACAACTCTATGAAGACCACGCCACAAAGAGCCAAAACCCGCAAAGCTACTACAATGCAGCCAACGCCTACTACAAAAATGGCAACTACAAAGAGGCGGCAGAGAACTACAAAAAAGCGGCGTTTGAAGATGAAGACTCAAGAGCTAAAAATCTTTACAACCTCGGCAATGCTTACGCAAAAGACGGAGATTTACAAAAAGCCATAACCTCTTATGAAAACTCTTTGAAGATTAAAGAGGAGAAAGAGACACAAGAAAATCTACAAACGGTAAAAAAAGCTCTTCAAAAGCAACAGCAAAAAGATGAACAAAGCTCAAAAGATGAGAAGCAAAAACAAGATAAAGAGAAGAGTTCACAGAACAAAGATGAGCAAAAAAAGTCCAACCAAACAGATAATTCTAAAGAAGAAAAAAAAGCAACCGATGCAAAAAAAGGCGATGTGCAGGAGCAAAAGAGTGATGCAAACGAGGCAAAAGCGCAAGATGAAAAGGGCATGAGTGAAGCAGAAGAGCGCAAATGGATAGAGACGCTGGGCAAAAATACAAGCAGTTATATGTACAAACTAAGCGATGAAAAGACACAAAAATCAAGCAATGAAAAACCGTGGTAAGGATAAGTATGAGAAAATTTTTATGGCTATTTTTGGTAACTTTGCAGACGCTTTTCGCAGGAGTGAGTAGCAGTGTTGATACACAGAGTATTGAAGAGGGCGAACTTGTTACCTACTCTTTGCACATCACTGGCGAGAGCGTGAAGCGACCAGAGATTACAACCATTTGTGGGAGTGATATCATCTCCACCTCTTCACAGACAAATATGCAGATAATCAATGGTGCAGTGAGTAAAAACTACACTCTAAGCTACAAATTTGCGCCGCAAAAAAACTGCAAAATAGAGAGTTTTGAAGTTGAAGTGGATGGCAAAAAAGAGCGCACAAAAGAGATAGAGATAAGCGTAAAAGCTCCAAGCCAGACAAAAGATGCAAATTTTATGCTTTTATTGCAGAGCGATAAAAAAGAGCTTTACGTTGGCGAGGCGTTTGAACTCACACTTCTTTTTAAACAAAAAAACGGCTCTGATGCCATAGACAGCAAGTTTACACCGCCATCCATGGATGGTTTTTGGGTGCGAGAAGAGAGCAAACCGCAAAAGTATCAAGAGGAGGGCTATACCGTTACAAAAGTCATCTATACGCTTCTTCCTCAAAGGATTGGTGTGCAAAAGATTGGCAGAGCCAAGATACAGATAGCTTCAAGAGATACAAAGATAGATGGCTTTGGAGGGTGGAATCCAACCATAAAGTGGAAAAACTACTTCTCAAATGAGCTGGATTTGAACGTAAAACCGCTCCCCGCAGGTGTGGCTTTGGTTGGAGATTTTACCATCACTCTCTCTTTGGACAAAGTAGAAGTAAATGCCAACGAGCCACTTGATGTAACCGTTGTAGTAAGCGGCAGTGGCAATCTCGAAGATATAGAGAGCTTCAAGCCACACATCCCAAACGTAGCAGTTTTTGATGAAAAAATAGCCATAGAGGGCAAAAAACTCTCCCAAAAACTGACCTTTGTAGCTGAACATGACTTTGCAATCCCGCCATTAAAACTCACCTACTTTGACATCAACTCCAAAGAGATAAAAACCATCACAACAAAAGAGATTGCCATCAAAGTAAAAAACCAAAAACCAAAAGAGGAACTTACCATTAAGAAAGAGGAAGAGCCAAAAGTGGAGGTCATGACACCAATTTCACAAGTCAAAAGTGACACCACCACCCTCTTTTTCGTCTTTTTAGGAGGACTCGCCATTGGTGTAGCACTTATGATGTTAAAAAAATTACCACAGCTAAAAAAAGCAAAAAAAAGCTCCATCAAAAATCCAAAAGAGCTTTTGACAAAACTGATGGCGTATAAAGAGGATGCAGAGGTAAAGAGGCTTATCGAGATATTAGAGAAAAATATCTACACAAACGACAAAGCAGAATTGGACAAAAAAACGCTTAAAGAGGTTTTGAAAAAGTACGAAATTGATTGAAACCTCTGAAAAATTATTGAACTAGACCCTGAATCAAGTTCAGGGTGACGGGTAGTTCGTCATTTCAATTCATGGTAACGGGAGTTCGTCATTCCAAGCTTGACTTGGAATCTAGTTTATAAGGTAGAAGAACTCTATCAGTCAAGAACCTCATGAAGCCTGTTTCCAGCCTCTATGTTTTTATGTACTTTTTCCCACTCATCATTTTTGATATGCTCTTTGAGGATATTTAGTTCGTTTTCAAAAAGCTCAATGGCTTCAAGCAGGTTGGTTTTGTTTTGTCTAAAGATATCTTCCCACATAAACGCAGAGCTTTTTGCTAGACGGCTCATGGAGCGAAATCCACCTGCCGCAAGGGCTAAGATAGTATGTTTTTGCTCTTGGTTCATCACTGTGTTTGCCAAAGAGTATGCGATGGCATGAGGCATATGTGAGATAAAAGCCGCATGGCGGTCATGTTGGTGTGCTGGCATAAAATGCTTCTTCATATGAAGTGCTTTAAATATCCTTTTTGCTACTTCTACCTGATGTTCACCGCTATTTTCGATATCGCATAAAACAACCACTTTGTCATCATAAAGATTTTCAACTGCTGCACTTGGGCCAAAATTTTCCGTTCCTGTCATTGGGTGTGCGGCGACAAAATTTTTGCGTATCTGATTCGGCACGGAAGCGATGATTTTTGCTTTTGTGCTTCCCAAATCTATGATGGTTGCACTCTCTTTAACTCCCACAAGACTTTGAAGAGCCGCTATGATGCCATCCACTGGAATAGCAAGAAAGATAACATCATACTTTTTTACTTCATTTATATCAACTATTTTGTCCACGAGAGAGAGTTCAAGAGCCTCTTTTTGGTGCTTGGGATTGTGGTCACTCCCAACAATCTCTTTGACAAAATCAAGTTTTTTGAGGCTCTTAGCGAGCGAACCGCCCATAAGACCTAATCCAATTATTGCTACATTCATCCTATTTCTTCTTTTTTGTTTGGCAAATTATACAAGATTTACTTAACATTAACCTCATAAAAGGTAGAATCATCACTTATTTTACAATTCATGGAAAATCAATGAGAATATTTTTCGCAGTACTACTAACCCTCCTTGCGCTCAACTCCCACGCATATACGATAAAAGCAATAAAATATGATGGAATGGTTCAGATATCAGAATCTGTAGCTCTAAGAATGCTCAAGTTTGAAGCAGGCAGTGAGGTGGATGATGCAATGATTGATACGTCAATCAAGGCATACTTTAAACAGGGATATTTTCAGGATATCTGGGCAGATGTTGACAAAGATGGAGTTTTAACATTTCACTTTAAAGAGAAACCTCTTATCTCAAAAATAGAGCTCAAAGGGTGGAAAGAGAATGATTCTGAAACCATGAACAGCGTTGTACAGATTAAAGTCGGTGCGCTTTATGATGAGAAAAAACTAGAGGCAGCAAAAAAGAGAATCATCGACGCAATCAGCAAAGAATCAAAGGTTGACAGTGTTGTAGAGATAGAAAAAGAGCTTTTAGAAAATGGAAGTTATAAAGTAACTTTTATCGTCAATGAGGGTGAAGAGATTATCATCAAGGAGCTTCTCTATAGTGGTATTTCTGGTTTAGAGAGTGATGCTTTTGATGCAGTTATCGCTAACAAAGAGAGAGAGTTCATGGGCTGGTTTTGGGGACGTAATGATGGAGAGATGAAAGTTGCAGATTTGGCTTACGACCCTCTGCGCATCCGTGACCTCTACATGCAGCATGGTTATTTGGACATAGATGTTAAAGAGCCGTTTGTTAGGGTAAATTTTGACAACTATACAGCTGATATGAGCTATCAGATAAAAGAGGGCGAGGTTTACTCTGTCTCTAAAATAACCGTTATACAAGAGAAAGAAGTTGTAGAAAACAGCAAGATAGAAGAGTTACTAAGTTTAAAAGTTGGACAAGTGTTTAACATAGAAACTTTTAGAAAAGATTCCCAAAAGATAAAAACACTTATTGCAGATTTGAGTTACGCATTTGTGCAGATTGTTCCAGATTTGAAAAAAGATAAAGATAATAAACTAGTTGAAGTCATCTATAAAATCGTTCCTGGAGACAAAGTAAAAATTAGAAACGTTATTATCTCAGGCAACAGCAGAACGCTTGATAGAATTATCAGAAGAGAGCTTTATCTTGGTCCTGGGGATATGTACTCTGCAACAGATTTGAGTGATTCCAGAAATGCACTTGGACGTCTTGGCTTTTTTGATGGTAATACAGTCGAAGAAAAGAGAGTTGACAACCAGACGATGGATTTGGTGGTAAAAGTCAAAGAAGCACCAACGGGCAATATTCAGCTAGGCGGCGGTTATGGAAGCTATGGCGGGATTCTTGTAAGTGTTGCAGTTGATGATAGAAATGTTTGGGGTTCTGGTATAGATATAGGGGTAAAAGCAGAACGTTCTGAGCTGACATCAAATTACTCTTTTAATATCTCAAACTCTCGTCTTAATGACAGTGATTTTAGTGGAAATTTTTCCGTCTTTACCTCTAACTATGAGTATGATGACTATAGCGTTATGTCTGATGGTTTGAGCATGGGTGTCGGGCATAGATTTACACGCTATATAAGCGGTCATTTAGGGTATGGCTATTCACAAAACAAGTATAAGATAGATGAAGATGCTGACTTGACTTATGTGGATGAGTATCTCTTTGAAGATTATGTAAAAAGTTCGGTTACAGTGAGTGCAAAGTATGATGATACTGATGATTTTTATCTTCCAAGAAAGGGAATCATTCTCTCTCAAAGTATTGAAAATGCTGGTGTCGGCGGTGAGGCAAAATTTGCCAAGTTGAGAACTACTTTTGGTGCTTACAAGGGACTCGAGGATTTGGCTGGATTTGATCTTATAGCAAGATACAAAGCAAAACTCAACTATGTAAATGATATGGGATTTTTGCCAATTGCCGAGAAATTTTATATGGGTGGTATAGGAAGTGTTAGAGGATATGAGTCCTACTCACTCTCTCCAACAACGGTAGCGGACGCAAACGCATCTGATGGCGTAAGACGTTATGGTGGAGAGTATAGCGCTATAAACAGCTTTGAGCTTAGTTTTCCGCTTGTGCCAGCAGCGAAAATGCGTTTAGTAACTTATCTTGATTGGGGTTATATTGGCACAACAGAAAAGGATAATGGAGACTATAAAGTCAAAAATCTCTCACGAGGCGGATTTGGCGCAGGGCTTGAGTGGTTCTCTCCAGTTGGACCAATTCAACTTATGTTCTCAAAACCTCTTGCTGAGGAAGAGGGTGACCAGACATCCCTCTTTGAGTTTACTATGGGACAGAGGTTCTAAGAACCCTCTATCTTTATTTTTGGAAGAGGGGCTTTAACCCCGCAAAAAGCTTCAACAACGAGGCGAGGCTGAAACCTCACTTCTGCAATCGCATTGGACTATAAGAAAGAGATTTTTATAGGGCTGTTCTTTAGTACTTCTAGTTTTTCTACACTCTCTCTTACCAAATAAAGACTTTTTTTTGATACAACTTCAAGAATGTTATTTTCAAAACGGAGCGTAAAATCAATATTTCTAGGTCGATGACTTAAAAGCGTAACGCTTAGAGAGAGAAGATAGCTAAGTGCGTTTAGCTGATTTACATCAGGAAGCAATGATTCAAATCTCTCTGCATGTGAGGATGAGGGAAGTTTTCTTTTGGAAAATCTTGCAAGCGTTGCGATGAGTACAATCTGTTCATGTGTAAATCCAAACTCCAAGGCATCCTCTATAAGCTCATAACTGTGTTTGTTGTAGGAGTAGAAGTGAATAGTACTTCCGCTCATGCAGAGTTTTGCCGCTAAACCAAGCTCGTATCGATATTTTTTTTCTATCTTTAGTGTGTTGTAGGTAAGGTCAAAGAGTTCTTTTGCAACCCTTGTTATTAAGTTCGCATGAGCGAGGTCATCTATGTGTGCATCAAGCAGATAGCGTACGGATGGGTTGAAATTTGCAGGAAATTTATCTCTTGAGCTTCTAAGCAAATCTGCCAAAAAAGCCCCTTCACGCACTCCAACTCCGCTTGTGATAAGCTCTTTGATTTTAAATCTCTTGAGTACTCGAAGAAGGATAAGCGAGCCAGGTTTGATAACATCAAATCTGCTGCTTTTTATTCCAAGTTTTTTAAGACCATCTTCATCAGCATCTAAGATTTTTTCTAAAAAGAGTTCAAACTCTTTGTAGTTTGGCTTGTAGGCATGAAGTTTGTCTAAGGGGTGATTGCTATTTGTCTGAATCGCATAAGAGATGGCTCTAAATGTCCCTCCTATGCCGATAAGCCTTGTTGCATCAAGTCCATTGAGTTTTTCTAGCTCTGTGTCAATATATTTTTTTGCGCCATCAATGTTATTGAAGTCAAAAAAGAGTTCTTTTAGCCTTACTGTGCCAAGGTTGAGGGATATGTTTGTACGAATGTCTTTGTTATGAATAAGAGAAAACTCAGTAGAGCCTCCTCCAATGTCAATACTAAGAGCATTTTGTTGCAGTGGCAGAAGATTGGCGCATGCGATTGCACCGAGATAAGCCTCCCTCTCACCATCTATAACTTTAATGGCAAGACCCAAGCCGTTTCTTACTTTTTGGAGAAACTCTCCTTTGTTGGGTGCGTCACGCAGAGCTGAAGTGGCAACACATAGTGTTTTTCTTGCTTTGAAAGAGGCAATTATAGATAGAAAATCTTCCAGAGCCTCGTAAGCTCTTTGCATTGGAACTTCTTGTAGATTTCCACCGTTTTGGTATGCGTTTTGGGATATTCTTACTCTGCTTTTTGCTTCATGAAGGATGTGAAATGCAAAACGGGAGGTTTTCTCATAGACAACCATTCTAGCGGAGTTAGAACCTATGTCTATGACTGCTACACGTTTTGCCATAGAGTGGATTAAAGCTCTTCTTCTAAAAGTTGCTTGTATTTGAACTGAAGCTCTGCAATTGACTCTACATTGTCTTTATCTGGAATAATACAGTCAACAGGGCATACAGAGATACATGCAGGCTCGTCATATACGCCAACACACTCTGTACAGCGATCTGGATCTATAAAGTAAATCGGATCTCCCTCTTCAATAGCCATAGTCGGACACTCTTCACGGCATGCATCGCATGCAATACACTCATCACTTATTATTAAAGCCATTAAAATACCTCTTACTTATATCATGTGGACGATTTATAGCGAAATAAAGCTTTATTGTTTTTTAAACTAAAGGAGAGCCATAAAATATCTACTTGCTAGGCAAAATACATGAAAGTTTTGAGTTTAGATTAAGGGATGCGATTGTTCCGCCAACTTCATCAGTTCTGTTTTTAATGCTTATTTTAGCACCAAGTGCATCGGCCGCACTCTTTGCTAAAAAGAGTCCAAGACCGACTCCAGATTTGTTCCCTTCTCTCTTAAAAGGTGCAAAAAGGTCAGAACTCTCATCAATCCCACACCCCTCATCAATCACTTCAATAAGAAGTCCATAATGGTTGAGTGAGCTTTGCAAGTGAACACTCTTCTCTTTTGGAGTAAATTTTAACGCATTTTGAAGAAAATTTTGAACTATCTGATTTAGAAGCCCAACTTGCAAAATTGCCATGAAACCATCTGGTTCAAAGTGCATTGTGAGTGTTTTCCCCTCATTTTCGGCAAGCAGAAGAAAGTCATTTGCTTTTTGCTTAAGGATTTGGATAACATCAACCTCCCGAGGCTGCTCAAGTTGTGCCGCTTCTTGACGCCCGATGTTGAGTATATTTGAGACAATAATATTCATCTCATCAACCGTTTTATTTGTCACTTTAAGTGCTTCTATGTACTCCTCAGCGGAGCGTTTTTTGATAAGTGTTACTTGATTTTTGAGTTTAATGACTGCAAGTGGTGTTTTGAGTTCATGCGCTGTTCCGATAAATAGCTCTTTTTGGTACTTCACAAAGTTTTGAATTCTGGCAATGAGATGGTTTATAGTTGCACCAAGTGGTTCAAACTCCTCTGGAAGTTCTTCAACAACGATGGGACGCATAAGGTGTTCGTTCATGTTGGAGAGTTTGTTGCTTAGTGTTTTTACGGGTGCGACAAGCATTTTTGATAAACCAATTGCATAGATGACAACAAGTAAAAATCCAGCGATATTTATGATGAAAAGATAGTTGAGAATCTTATCAAGAAGTTTTCGTGTTGCTGTTATCTCTTTTGTGATTTTTAAGTAGCTAAGTTCATCAAAATTAAAAGGGTAAAGAAGTGTCAAGTAGGCTTTTTTATCTTTTGTTGTTTCATAAAAATCAAGGTCGATATGCTCTTTGTTGAGATACATAATCTCAATACTAAGCCCTAAGTACTCCTCTGGAGTAGGCACTTCCGAACCATAGACTGACTGGTTTGAAGCGGTGTTTTGAGCATAGACTAAAAGTTCTTGATACTTCTCATCAATAATGGATTTTTCAATGTAAAAGTAGAGAAAAGAGGAGAAAATAAAAATGAGTGACGCAGAAGCAATAATAAGCTGAATTAAAAAACGCTGCCGAATACTTCTTTGTGAAAACATCTTTTACCTACAAATATAAATATAGAAATAATTGTATCAGATTAGAGAGGAAATAAAAAGGGGAGTTGTTGTACAACAAAGGTGCAAAAACCCTTTGTTGTATGAAAATTAGTTGATTTCTTTAGGAAAACAGAAACGGTAGCCACGGCGACGTACTGTTTCGATAGTTGTGATATTTAAAGGCTTGTCCATTTTTTGTCTGATTTGGTTAATTGCAACCTCTATAACGTTTGGAGTAACAAGTTCTGGCTCTTCCCAGATAGCATCAAGAAGTTGCTCTTTAGATACGATTTGGTCACGGTGGCGTGCAAGGTGTGTTAAAACTTCAAAAGGTTTGCCTTTAAGTTCAATCTCTACCTCTTTATACGTGATTTTTTCCTCTTCAGGGTTGATAATCAAATCATCAATTTCGATGATATTGCTTCCGCCAAAACGAAGACGTGCTTCTAGGCGTGCAACTAAAACGTCAAAATCAAAAGGTTTTCTAATATAGTCATCAGCACCACTTCTTAGGGCTTCTATTTCACTCTCATTATCATCTCTAGCTGAGAGGACAACAACAACAGTCTTTGGAGTTTTTGATTTGATATCGCCGATAATATCAACGCTGTTTCCATCTGGAAGCATCCAATCCATCAGTACTAAATCGTAGTTGCGGATATCAAGGTAATACTCTCCATCTTTAAGGGTCTCAACCACATCACTTTGGTAGCCAAACTCTTTGAGTCCTTCAGCGAGCATTTTGTTTAGTGTCACTTCATCTTCTATAATAAGAATGCGCATTAATTATGTCCTATACTTAAATATTTTGGCGGAATGATATCATAATTTTAGGTTAATTTAAAGAAAATTTCAATTTTTTTTAATAAATCTTTAACTTATATTTAAG
>JAOTSA010000160.1 GCA_030247515.1 Sulfurimonas sp.
ATATTATATAAGAGAGCAAACTACTGGAAGAAAAATCTTAGGTAAAAACAGACAATTGTCTCTTTTAGTAGATGACCTCTTTAATGACTACCAAGTAAAATTTGATGGATATTCCAAAAGTACCACTTCTATAAGAATGATTGCATCCTATTTGAAACAAGTTCATGAAGGTGTTACAGAGCGGAGTGCCATAGAATGGAATCCTGATAGTATGATTTTAACTGAAGCTGGAAAGCATTGGTATGCGGAAGAAATTTCTCGGCATAACTTAGATAGATATCTTGTATGTCATATGATTGAACTAGCTAATTTTAAATTTCCTGCTCCGCAAGAAGAAGATGAAGAAGTCAGTGAAGATGAAGTCTTGATAGAAGAGTACTAAAAAGTAGATTCTATACCTTCAAGGATACCTCAAGGAGTTATCAAGTTATTTAATAGTGATAATCTACAATACTTACCACCTTGAAAATCTTCAATAGAAGTTCAACTCTCATCTGACTCAAAAGAAAAGACTATTGGAGGCAGCATCAGTGATGCAGCAGCAAGAGCCAAAAGTTTCTTTCTGCTCGTATTTCCACATGCTACTCTTCTTGTGCTGGTTCAAAAAAAGTTGTTATGGAAATGCCTAATATATCTGAAATTTTCAATAAATGCTCGATATTAAAGTGCTTACCCTTATAAAATCTCTCAGCACTAGCAACGATGGAAACACTTTTATGTCCTAAGCATAGAGATAATTCTAACTGACTTAAGCCTTTTCTCTTCCTATGCATTGCTACATTACAACCTATCATCTTATGTTTTTCTGCTATGTCAATATCATTCATATAAATAGTCCTATAGCACTTAATTGTTACGAAAGGTTATCTTCTGTATGATTTTCAATCAATCGTTCATAGAGCTAGGTTCTATAGAGCTTTTTTTAAAATTACTCAATTTAAGGGATGTGAAATGAAAAAGATTTTTATAGGTATTTCGATGTTAGCAATTCTTGCTATATCTTTATATGCTGGTGTATTGATGAGTCAAGAAGTGCGTGGCACAAAGACAGTTTGTGTTTACAGTGATGGCAGTATTACTACGATTGATGGCATGGGAATTTGTCCTGCTACTAATTAGATGCTAGTCAAAACAATGAAAAAATTAATTTTAAGTATTGTTGCAATGATGTTGTTGTCCGTGTCTGTTCATGCGTCACTTGGATTTTTAAAGAATGAAAAGGTAAGCGGAATGAATAAAATCTGTTACTACGATGTTCTTGGAAGTATATATACCTTAAATATCAAATCTTACGAACTTTGCCCTCTCTCGTATGATTTTTAAACAAGGAAAAATAAAATGAGAAAGTTAATTTTGGGACTGTTGGTAAGTGTGTCACTTTTTGGAAGTGATTTGGATGATGCAGTAGTGGCATATAAGAGTGGTGATTTAAAAAAAGCAATAGAACTCTACACAAAAGCTTGTGATGGTGGAGATGCTAAGAGTTGTATTATCCTTGGAGGCATGTATGACACTGGAGTAGGAGTAAAACAAGATAAATTTAAAGCTGTAGAACTCTACACAAAAGCTTGTGATGGTGGAGTTGCTATTGGTTGTTATAATCTTGGAATTATGTATGGCTTTGGAGAAGGTGTCAAGCAAGATAAATTGAAAGCAGCAGAACTCTATACTAAAGCTTGTGATGGAGGAGATACTTTTGGGTGTTATAATCTTGGAAGTATGTATAATAATGGAACAGGAATAAAGCAGGATAAATCAAAAGCTGTAGAACTCTACACAAAAGCTTGTGATGGTGGAGTTGCTATTGGTTGTTCTAATCTTGGATATATGTATAACACTGGAACAGGAATAAAGCAAGATAAATTTAAAGCTGTAGAACTCTATACTAAAGCTTGTGATGGTGGAAATGCTGATGGATGTGGATTGCTTGGATTAACATACGAACTTGGCGAAGGTGTAAAGCAAAATAAACAAAAAGCCAAAGAACTCTATGGAAAAGCTTGTGATGGCAAAGTAGCTGCGGGTTGTGAACTATATGCTAAATTAAATAGTAGTAAGTAGTTACTACTATTCCTCGTTTCGCCTTCTCCTGAGGCGGAATGCTTGGATATACAAAATTTCCACATGCCAATAAAAAATAAAATATTACGGAGAAAAGATGGATTTATATTTTCAAGCATGGAGTAAATATGCAACATTTAGC
>JAOTSA010000026.1 GCA_030247515.1 Sulfurimonas sp.
CTATAAGTCTTATCTAAGATAAAAATTTTAAGATTTTATACTGCACCATAGTATAAAAACAAAGATTTTTATACTATAAAAGCTCTGACTTCTTCATCAAGGGCAAATACATCATCAACGCTTTTTGGCAAAGTGTCAAACTTTTCGTAAGCTTTTATAACCGTTTTTGCTATGTCCATAAAGCCTATCTCTTTAGCTATAAACTTCTCGATAGCGGCTTCATTTGCGGCATTTACTACTACGCCACGAGATGGGGTTTTTAAAAGTTCCTCTTTGATGCGCCAAATCGGGTATCTGTCTGTTGTTATCTCACGAAACTCTAATGAGCCGATTTTTAGCAAATCGACATGGGGGAGGATATTTTCTTGCATTTTGCCATCAAGTGCAAATGCGATGGGTAGTTGCATACTGGCATGGGCAAAGTGTGCGGTGGTTGAGCCGTCTTTGAAGTCTATGAGTGCGTGGATAAGCGACTTTGTCTCTATGATGGCATCGTAACGACCCTCGCCAAAGAGCCATCTTGCTTCTAGGAGTTCAAACATTTTGTTCATCATGGTTGCGCTGTCTATGGTAATCTTTTGTCCCATCGACCAGTTTGGGTGTTTTTGGGTGTCTTCTAGTGTCGCACTCTCAAGCCGTGCGATATCCCAGTCTCTAAACGCTCCGCCGCTTGCGGTGATTATCATCTTCTCTACGGGGCGATTTTGCATCAAGTACCAAAGTCCGAAATGTTCGCTGTCTATGGGTTGAATCTTGGCTGTGTCTATAAAAGCACCGCATGCAACGAGTGACTCTTTATTTGCAAGAGCTACTTTTTTGCCCATTTTAAGAGCCTTAAGTGTGGGGCGCAGACCTAAAAAGCCCACAAGAGCATTGACTACCAAATCACTTTGCGCCTCTTCTATGGCTCTTAAAATCGCCTCTTCCCCACAAGTTACACTGTTGTGATTTACTTTGTGAATATCATCTTTATTTGCGATAACGACTGTTTTTGGGTTGTGTTCTCTTATCTGGGAGTTTAAAAGCTCGATGTTGTTACCAGCGACCAAAACCTCAACGCTTATTGAGAATTTTTTGGCAACCTCAAGGGTATTTACGCCGATAGAGCCTGTAGAGCCTAGCAGTATCAAATCAGACTAACCCACGCAGAAGTACAAGCATGACGATACCGCCAAAAAGGTAGCCGTCTATGCGGTCAAGCACGCCGCCGTGTCCTGGTAAAAGAGTTCCGCTGTCTTTGACACCCGCCGCACGCTTGAGTGAACTTTCATACAAATCCCCAAAAATTGAGCTAACAGAGACCATAAAAGAGATGATAAACGATACGCCCAAATCAACAATGCTAAGTCCGACAAACATGCCGCCTATCGTTGCAACGGCTATTCCGCCTACAACGCCCTCCATCGTCTTTTTTGGAGATGTTTCGCTAAAAGGGGTTTTACCCACGCTTTTGCCAACCGCATACGCCCCTACATCAGTAAGTGCGACAATCACTAAAAGCCATAAAAGAGAGATAACGCCATACTCTTGGTACATCGCCAATATATAGAGCATCCCTGCCGTTGGGTAGAAAAAAGGGAGGAAATTTTTCCAGAGCAGCTCTCTGTTAAAAGCGACCATGCTTGCATAAGCGATACCAGAAAGTATAAAAAGGTCGTCACTGTATGGGTATATTGCACCGATAAGCCAAATACCGACGGCAAAGTAGTACAAGTCGTTGTTTTTTAAGCCATAAAGAGCCATAGCCTCACGAAATGCCAGAAGATAAACAACTCCTAAAAATCCCCACATAAGGAAAAAATTGTCAATTAAGCCTATAAGAAGCACTGCACCGACAAGGACGAGACCTGTTGTTACCCTCTCTTTTGAAGCTGTAAAAATACTCATACCAAAACCCCTTTAGCCATATAATAAGAAATTATAGCAAATCAGACTTTAATATCGAGTATGTGGAGTGGCTGCAACTCCTCTTCTTGAAGTTCTTTTTGCTCTTTTTTGCTTCGTGCGTTCTCTTGATCTGCCTCATTTTTTTGATGCTCACGGTCTGCATCAACCTCTTGATTTTCCTCTGTCGGACGTACCGCTACAACCTCATTTTCTTTCTCTTGTGCAGCAGCTATAGCCGCCATATTTTGAAAATCGACACGGTTATTATGGGCATTTTGCACAGACGAAACAGTCGCTGTTTGCTGGTTTACGTAAATCGCATTTGCTACTAACCCTACCATAACATTCCCTTAATTTTACTTTGTAAAATGAAGGAAACCCTTCATTTATTTTACGATGTCGAAAGTAATTCCGCCATCTACGCTCGCCGCTATGACACTAAAGCTTGCCTCTAAAGAGGCAGAGTTACCTTGTATCTATCTCAATGGTTTTATATTTGTTATAAAGTACATTGGCTCTCTCTTGCACGCTCACTTCTCTTCGTGGGGTATAATCGACCAAATATCTGTCTTTCTCAAACATCGTAAAATCGACACATAGCCTCGCCGCCCCTTTTATGACCCTCTCTGGCACATTTTGCTTGTCGGTGGTGATGATAACATGTGCCGATGGGCGTTCTTTCATGTGAAGCCAGATATCTTTTGCTTTTGCGTTTTGGAGCAGTTCGATGTTGCCTTTTTCATTTTTTCCAAGACCGACTTTGTACCCCTCTATCCAAAAAGTCTCGATGGAATCGTTGGTTTTTACCTTTTTAGCCTGAATATTTTTTGGAAAAAGAAGCTGGATTTTTGCGACATCTTTTGCCTCTTCAACCGTGTGGATAAAGAGCTTTATATGCTCTATCTTTGAGAGAAGCGACTCTCGCTCTATGTGCATATATGCGGCTCTTTGTTTGGCTTTTTTACTTCTGCTAAAGAGTGAATTTGCCATCATAGCAACGGAGGAGAACTCTTTGTGAAGTGTTATTTTTACTTTTTTTCCATCATAGTCATCTACCTCAACAACCATCTGATAGGGTCTTAGCGTGTGCATGTTTGCCAAAAGCAGATTTCCAAAATGGCTGTACTCTGCCGCTTTGGCTTCTAGCTCCACTTCATCGTCTAGCGCATCATAAAGCTCTTCAAACTTTTTTAGTTTTTTAGACAAAAGTGCGATTTTCTGCTTTTTTAATGAGGAGAGTTTCTCTTGCATCTCCACCTCATACTCATCATACAAAAATGCCTCTACATCCTCAAGCGGATACTCTTTTGCCTCATACGGAGCTACGGGAGCGTTTAGAAGTTTCTGCCCTACTCTCACTTCACGAAAAGATGAAAATAGGTCCACATGACGGAGTGCTTCAAGCACTGTCTCGTTTTCATCTAGGATAATCACATTGGTATATTTGCCCGTAAATTCAAACTGCAAAAAGCTTTTTTCCTCTTTGTAAGCAGAAGCCACAGAGGTTTCAAGACGCAAAATCTTATCCCCGCCCACAAGAGAGATATCTAAAATATTGGCACGGTTAAACCGTTTTGCCAAAAGCACATCAAAGGGAGCGTTGTAAACTTTGGAGCGAGAAAAAGAGGCGCATTTGAAGATTTTGGAGTTTGAACGCTGCATCTCAAAGTAGAGTTCATCTTCCCTCTCAAAGACAACTTTTATGGTCGTGTCGCTCACTCTATAGACGGCAGATATCTTTGTAAAATTTTGCAGATAAGTAACGATTTGTTTTAGGTGTGATAGTTTCATAGCTGTATTTTATCTGATTTCTTGGATGAAAGAGGCTATAATTTCAGTTCTGGTTGGCGGTTATGGGATTTGGTTGTATTGCGAGGTGGAAGGTGGGACAGGGTCAGCCTTTAACAAGGAGTAACAATGCGACTAACCCTCATAATTGTTATCATCTTGATGCTTTTGGCAACAAGATTATATTAAAAAGCTTATAGAGAGTTCACGCTCTCTATCTGTCCCAACTGGGTCAAATTATAACATAGAAATTTTAAAAAAATATCAGGACATTTGTGAAACTTCCAAAAGGCTTTGGCAAAAATTACTTTACTTTACGTGCGATAACCGCAACTTCCAACCAAGTAACGCTTCATGCCATCACTTCACGAGTAGAGAGTTTTCATCTGTTTCATTTTTTAGGCAATGATGAAAATGAGGAGCTTGAAGAAGAAGCCGCCGCCACGCTTGCTCTGCTTGAACTCTCCGCAAAACCTTGCCATTGCAACTGCTACTACTTTAAACGTACAAAAAAAACGCTAGAGCTACACCCTTTTCAAAAACTCAATCCTAACTACTTTAAAAACCTCAACAACGCCATCTCTCCGCCATATTTGCACTTTTAACCAACAAAAAAAATTAAAATATGGAAAAAAGATGAAAAAAATAGAGTTATCGTTTTTGGCGACACTCCTCGCAACTGCACTTTGTGCGCAGAACCAATACGCACTGGAAAAAATCGATGTTGTCGCTTCACAGGGGACAACGCTGGAGAAAAAGGATGTGACAGACAGTGTCATCGTCATCACAAAAGAGGCTATCGAGGAGTCGAGAGTAACGACCCTTGCAGATGCGCTTAGTCGTCTGGGCAATATCGCCATGACGCAAAGCGGCGGTGCTGGGCAGAACGCCTCTATGTTCGTACGGGGCATGGACAACAAAAGAACAGTTGT
Organism: Sulfurimonas sp.; assembly: GCA_030247515.1. Lineage (GTDB taxonomy): Bacteria > Campylobacterota > Campylobacteria > Campylobacterales > Sulfurimonadaceae > Sulfurimonas. The sequence goes on from JAOTSA010000026.1 coordinate 4,608, forward strand.
TCTTATTGACGGTGTCCGCTACAACGACCCGACAACGGTAAGTTCGGTTGCACAGTTTGAGCATATCATGCTCTCAAATGTAGAGCGCATTGAGATTATCAAAGGGGCGCAAAGCGGTGTTTGGGGGGCAGATGCGAGCGGTGCGGTGATTAACATTGTCACGACAAAAGCGGCAAAAGGGCTTCACGGAGCGGCAAATGTAGAGTATGGCTCTTTTGAGACAAAAAAAAGTGCATTGGAAGCTTCTTATAAAGAGGAAGGATTTGATTTTTCAGCGGGCGGCTCTTACTACAAAACAGATGGTTTTTCTGCAACAGAACCAAAACAGAGTGAAGCAAACTACGGCAAAAGAGGCGATGAACTGGGCTTGGAGGATGATGGCTACAAAAACAAAGCCGCCCATGCAAAAGCAGGCTTTAACCTTGATGCAAACAATCGTTTGGAATTTAGCGTGCAAACCATCGACGCTCTTGCAGCATTTGACTCATGGAGCGGTGCGAGCGGGGATTCTACTGTACCGCAAAGCGATATCCACAACCGTTTTTACACTCTTGCATACAAACTCAAAAGCGGCATCCATGACGCTACGCTCTCCTACAATCGCTCAACATTTGACAGAGTGCTTGATGGCAATGGATGGAGTGCGGCTTACAAAGGTTTTGTCGATGAGGTAAAAGTGGAAGATTCTATCTCTTACATGAAGGAGAGTTTTTTACGCCTCGGTGCATCTTATGGGGAGTTTGCGCAAGAAGATGTGGCTACAAGCGATGAGAAAAAGTATAGCTCAAAAGCACTCTTTGCGACAAACTACAACAAACTTGCTCTTCTGTCTTCAGGTGCAACGATAGTAACTGAGTCTCTGCGTTTTGATGATTACGACAGTGTCAAAAATTCACTCACGGGCAAATTTGGGGTAAAACAGTATCTCAAAGATGATATCTATCTAAGCACAAACATCGGCACGGGCTTCAATGTCCCCACTCTTGATGAACTATATGGCGCATGGGGTTCTAACCCAAACCTAGAGCCAGAAAAGTCGCTTACCCTAGACTTAACGCTTGGAGATGAAAAACTCTACGCAACACTTTTTCAAAACCAAATCCGCAATATGATAGAGTACGACATGAACACATGGAGCTATGTACAGAGTTCGGGCGAATCAAAATTTCGGGGCGTTGAGGTCGGCTATAAGGATTATTTTGCACAAAAACTTGGTTTTGAAGTCGCTTACACCTACCTCAAAACAAAAAACCCAGACGGCGACACACTCGCCCGCCGCCCAAAACATCAAGTCGATGCAAAAACATCCTACTATATAACAGATGATATCGACATCGGCATAAACGCCCACTACATAGGCGTCCGCTACGACTCTGCAGCACAAAGCGGCGCGCAAACAGGCAAATACATAGTTGCAAACTTTGTAGCCAACGCACAACTAAACAGATACGCAACCATCTACGGAAAGATAGACAACATCACCGACAAATACTACCAGTTGGTGGATGGTTACGCTACTGCGGAGAGAAGCTTTTTTGTGGGGTTACATTTGAAATATTAGTGCTATGCGGATTGTCATAAAACAATCCGCAATTTTTATTTATCTATTTTTAAATGTACAAATATATAATTGTACAAATAAACTAAAGAGACATATCATGAATATAACCGCAACACAACTAAAACAGGATACACACCTGCTCTCTTACGCCAAAGATGAGGATATTATCATTACTAAAAGGTCAAAACCCTTTGCTGTCGTTATTGATTATGAAAAATATATGGAACTTACACAAGATATACAAAAAGCAAAAATCCAAAAAAAACTTGATGCACTCGAATCTTTGAAGTCGTTTCATTTAGGCGGTAAAAGCTACAAAGAGATAAAAAGTGAAGTTAAAATATGAAAATATTTTTAGATGCAAATATTATTTTAGATTTGATTGACAGAGACAGAGGCAACTTTGAAGCTACAAAAAAAAGAGTTCAAAGTGATATTTTAGAAGGTCATGAACTCTATACAAGTTGCGATATCTTTACAACTGTTTACTATGTAGCATCCAAAAAGATTGATTTTGAAGTGATTGTTTTAGAGCTTGAAAAAATTGTAACATTTGTACAAATCATTCCCATAGATATCACTATCATCTCCAACGCTCTGCAAATTGCAAGAGATGAAAATCATAAAGACTTAGAAGATATCTTGCAATATCTATGTGCCAAGAATGAGCGTTGTGAGCTAATCCTAAGCAATGATAAAAAGTTTTTTGCAAGAGATATAAAGCTTGAGTGCATCAGTGAGCGTAATAGTTTGTGACAACCAAAAAAATATCCCTCAGAAATTTCCTCCACTACAAGTTCCTAAACTCCCTTTTTTTGGGGGTTTCTGTTGGAAGCATCTTTACGCTTTACGCTCCGCTTGAGCCGTCCGTCTATAGTTTGGGCGGGATTGTTTTGGCTCTTGGGATGCTTTTTGTGGCGAAGCTTTACCATAAGATACTCACGCTTGGCTACTTTTTTGCCATCCTCACACTTGTGGAGGCAGTGATACTTCTGGCGGTTTTGTACTTTTTGCTCTTCTCCTACAGCTATACGAGTGCGTTTTTGTTTTATGCCTCTTACCAGTTTACATTTATCTTTGGCTCTTACCTCATGCGTGCGGAGACGCTTTTTCTCAAAAAAAGTATGTTGCTCTCTTTAGTAGATGTGACAAAACAAAAAGGGTATCTGGCGGGAATGCTCCTCTCTTACATTTTTTACCGGCTTTTGGAGTTCGCTTTTGCTATCGCTAACAAAGAGGAGCAGGTTTACGCTATGCACTTTTTGCTTCTAATAACCCAGCTTTTTATCATCACTTTTTTGGTAAAATCGTTTAACAAAAAAGGAAGATAAACCATGATTAACAAAACTCTCATATTGGATTTTTTAAAAGCGCATAAACAAGAGATGAATGAAACTTTTGGTGTTATGAAAATCGGTTTATTTGGAAGCTATGTTCGAGATGAACAAAAAGAGAGTAGCGATATTGACATTGCCGTCGAAATAGAGAGTAGCAACAAATTTAGAAGTTTTTTTGGACTAAAACACTATCTTGAGGACAACTTAGGACAAAGCGTTGATTTGGGGATAGAGAGTACGCTAAAACCTGTTGCAAGAGAGACGATTATGCGGGACATTATTTATGTCTAAGCGAGATGTTAAGCTCTATGTTAATGATATTTTAGAGTCGATTGGTGCGATAGAAGAGTTTACAAATGATATAAACTATGAAGAATTTTTAAACGACAGAAAGACATACAGTGCTACTCTTAGAGAGTACATTGTTATCGGGGAAGCAATTTCCAAAGTATCGGAGATATTGGAAAAAAACTATCCAGATTATCCATGGAGAATGATAAAAGACTTTAGAAATTTCATCGTACATGAGTATTTTGGTATTGATCCTAGAATCGTTTGGGACTTGACAAAACTTGAATTAGCCGAATTAAAATCAAAAATCGAGCAACTATGAACCTACTATCAAAAACCGCTCCGCTAGAAGAGTCCATCGCTAAGATGCAAAAAGTGCTTGAGGATGTCGGGTGCAAAACCATTTTTTCACAAACAAAACATCCGCTAACAAACTGTTACTCCCTAAATCTTGCCTCCGCCGAAGCACCTGAGCATATCTACTCCAACGGCAAGGGGATTTCAAGCGAAGCCTCCATCGCCAGCGCACTTGGCGAATACATAGAGAGACTGCAAACAAACAACTTTTTTAGCGATTTTTATCTCCCCTCACGCAAACACTACCCCGATGAAGTCGCTTTTGAGTTTGGCGGGGATTTTTTGGATGAAGAACTGCTTAACATTTACGACCCAAACGGAGAATTAAGCGATGAAGATTTGGTTGATTTTAACAGCGACTATGATGACAAAATCGTTGCTTTGCCATTTAAGCGGTTAGAAGATGGCGAAAAAATCTATTTCCCCATCAATATCTTAAACAACCTCTATGTCAGCAACGGTCTAGCGGCGGGCAACTCCAAAAAAGAGGCGCAAATCCAAGCACTTAGTGAGATTTACGAGCGATACGCAAAACTTCAAATCATCAAAAACGGTTACGCCCTCCCCCATTTTCCACAAGAAGTTCTTGCATCATTTGAAAAAGTTTATGCCGATGTGGTGGCACTAAGAGAGATAGGCTATATTGTTGAGGTGCTTGATGCCTCTTTGGGTGGGGCGTTTCCCGTCACCGCCATCTCACTTATAAACCCAAAAAATGCAACGCTTTTTGTCTCTTTTGGAGCGCATCCCATCCTAGAAGTCTCTTTGGAGAGAACCATGACCGAACTTATGCAGGGGCGTGATTTGGATAGTTTGGATGGGTTTGAGACACCAACATTTGATATGAGCATCGTCTCTGACAGCTTCAACCTTGAGTCCCATTTTGTCGATTCCAACGGAAAACTCGGATTTGGATTTTTGAGTGCCAAAAAGAGTTTTGAGTTTGCGCCATGGAAGTATGAAGGGGACTCAAGAGAAAAAGAGTTTGATTTTTTAGTCGCTATCGCAAAAGAGCTAGAGAAGCAGATATACATAAGAGAGTATGACTATCTCGGGTTTTACGCATGCCAGATTCTTATCCCAAGTCTCTCAGAGGTTTACCCCATAGAAGACCTCATCTATAACAACAAAAACAGTGGCAAAGCCATTCGTGATATGGTTTTGAACTTTGGTGACTATGATGCGGAAGATATTTTAGATGCCATAGAGCCTCTTGATGCCTCACTTGATGTGGGAAAATATATAGGAGTAATTTTTAAAGAACCTTTTACCATGGTAGATTTTAAAGCGCAAATATACCTTCTTTTAGATGAGAGAGAACTCTCCCTTGAACTTCTCGAACTTGGTACAAACAGACTCGGGCGGGTCGTTGCAGAGCTGATGCGAATGGAGGATGAGGGGCTTGATTTTGAGGAGTATGAAGAGGGACTTTGCGCCATTTTCACGCAAAGTGCGGTCGAAAAAGCAGTCGCTATTTTGGCAGGCGAGCAGTTTTTGGTCGATAACACACTCCATAACAACTACACTAACATGTTAGCGATGTACGACAAACTTAGCACTAAAAAAGAGAATATGTTACGATGAGCTATGAAGAGTGGTTTGCTCAGCACGCCCAAAAACATCAAAAGATAGTCCAAAAACTTCTGGCAAAGGGCTTGACGCAAGAGCAGATTATCGACTATTTTGAGTACGAAAACATGGCAAAAGAGGAGATTGACTTCTGCCCGCTCTACAAAGATGGCAAAAAGTGCCACGACATGCAAGAGTTAAACTGCTACTTATGCGGATGCCCAAACTTCAGGTTTGAGGACAACGGACTTGGCACATACAACGACATAAAGATACTCAGTCGCTGTGAAATCAACAACGGTTCAACCATCGGACACGGCGGCGCCGTACATCAAGACTGCTCCAAATGCACCGTACCACATCACAAAGCGTACATCAGCAAAAATTTCGATTTTGATTGGAAAAAAGTTATGAAAGAGTGTAAAATAACATCATAACGCAAAAAAGAGGAGTGTGTAATGTTTGAAGAGTTTAAAAAGTTTCTCATCAAGGGAAATATGGTTGATATGGCGGTCGGTTTTATATTTGGTGCGGCGTTTGCCACGCTTGTGCAGTCGCTTGTAAAAAACATTATCATGCCACCAGTTGGTATGTTGCTTGGAAAAGTTGATTTTTCAAACCTCTTTTTGGCACTTGACGGCAACAGCTATAACACCCTTGCCGACCTTGAAAAAGCAGGCGCACCGGCGATTAAAATCGGGGTTTTTGTTAACGATACCATCTCTTTTTTGATTTTGGGAACGGTTATGTTTATGCTTGTAAAGAGCTACAACACACTTAGAGCAAAAGAGGAAGTTCCGCCACCGCCACCACCCGCAGATAAAACTTGTAGTGAATGTGCCATGAGCATTCCAGTAGCTGCAAAAAAATGTCCGTATTGCGGAAATACACACGTTTAACAAAGTAATCATGCCGTAATAAACATCTTCTATTATTTTGGCATGAAAAAAGATAAAGTTTATGTCATAGACACCAACATTATTTTGCAAAATGTGCAAAATATAGAGACCCTAAGCGATAATGGTTCTAACATAGTGGTAGTTCCGGAGACGGTACTGCTTGAACTTGAAGACAAAAAGAAACTCCCCAATGAACTTGGTTACTACTCAAGAGAGTTTGCCAGATTTTTAGCCTCGACCAAAATCAAAGAGATAGATTATAAGCAAAACTACAAGGTTGTCAAGCTCTACAAGGGCGACATCATCCTTCACATCATCTCAAAAGACAGTTACGACACCCAGATAGAACAGCACCACATCTCCGAGAGCAATGACAAGCGCATCATCGAGGTTGCGGAGGTTGCAAGGGACTATTACAAAGGGCAGAAGGTCGTCTTTATCTCCATCGACATCTATGCACGAACATTTGCACTCTTCAAAAACATCAAAACCCAAACGCTCAATGACGATAAAAGCGAAGTTCCGGACTTCTCATTTGTCAAAAGCACGCCGCTTGAGTCTATCTACTTTAACAACCTAAATCTCCAAAACATCAAAGAGATAGATGACACCTACAAGCCAGAGAACTTTTGTTACACATTTGAGTCAAGTGACGGAAACAGTGCGTATGGCATTGTGGCAAATGAGAGAGTGTTGGTCATGGATGAGAGCGATTTTTACCCGCTTGCCGTCAAACCTGCAAACCTAAAACAGAAATTTTTTGTCAAAGCCATCATCGAAAATGTCTATAACCTCCTAGTTATCGACGCAAAGGCCGGAAGCGGCAAGACGCTTATGTCTTTTGTGGCGGCGATGCGCCTTATAGACAAGGGGCTTTACGACAAGATAGTCTATGTACGCAACTCCATAGAATCCATCGACAGAGGAGCGGAAGTGGGCTTTTTGTCCGGCAATGACGAGAAGTTTCGCATCTACAATATGGCATTGAGTGACACCATGGAGTTTATCGCTAAAAAGCGGCTCAAAAAAGGGGTCAATGCCGAAAATCCCGAATCCATCCGCTCCAAAACAGAAGAGCTTGTAGCAAAATACGACATCCAAACACTCTGGCCGGGAGAAGCAAGAGGACGCACGCTAAGCGAGGCTATCGTTATCATGGACGAGTGGCAAAACAGCAGCGAAAAGACGACACAGCTTATCCTCTCACGACTTGATGAGACATGTATGGCGGTGGTTATCGGTTCAAACAGACAGATAGACAACCTTTACTTAAACAAATACAACAACGGTTTGACAACACTTCTAAAACAAACAAGAGCAAAACATCCAGAACTTAGTATGTTTGCCATAGAGCTTGAAAAAGCCGTGCGTGGGAAGTTTGCGGAGTTTAGTGAGAGGGTATTTGAAAAACCCAATGATAAATAGATTTATCAACGACACTATTTACAGCCACATAGAATATACAAAGTTTGAAGGCAAAGTCCTTCAAACAAAGATTTTAAGTCGTCTGCAGTTTATAACACAAAATGCGCTTGCCTACTTTGCCTTTCCATCCATCAACACCAAAAGATATATCCATAGTTTAGGAACGATGCACCTTGCTTCTCACATGTACAAAGGTGCGCTTTTAAATGCAAAAAGCGATGTTCGTTCCCTATTTTTAAAAGATTTATACAAAGTTATCTTAAAAATCGAAGATGAACTCTCTCTGAAAAACAAGATAAAAAAATGTGAACTTTTTGAAGACGGCGCACTTTATCAGTTCCTTGTTCCTCTTCAAAACACCAAAGAGAAGTACGCATATCTTATCTCACTCCAAGCACTCCGCCTTGTTGGACTACTCCATGATGCCGGACATCTCCCTTTTTCACACCAAAGCGAGTATGCGATGCAAAGCCTTTATGAGAAGCTGACACTGCAAAAAGAACACAACTTCAAAGAGCAGAAATTTTTAGATTTTTATGAAAAACTCACAAACAAAAACACCCAAGTTCTCCATGAAGCAATGGGAGTAGAGTTTACAAAAATGCTTTTAGATTATGAGATACTCCAAGATTTTGCCAAAGATGGAGACAGAGATTACATCGCACTTGTTTACAAAGTAGTTGATTACATCCTCCAAGATGCTTCATTCGGCGGGTTTGATTTTGGCGTATTGCACTCTTTCATCGATTCGACCATTGATGCAGACAGGCTTGACTACATTAACCGTGACATGCTTGCAAGCGGCTACATCGGCGGAGCAGTTGACTTGTTGCGCATAGCAAAACAGAGTGTTTTAAGCCAAAAAAACCAAGAATTTAAGGTAAGTTTTTTTGACAGTGCTATTTTAGACATAGAACATATGCTTGAGATGCGTTTCAATCTCTATAAAAAAGTGATTTTTAACCATGAGATAGCAAAAAAAGACACCATGCTTGAAAATCTCATCCTACATCTCGCACAAGAGCATTTCAAAAAAAAGATAAAATCCAAACGGAATGATATCTCCATGTTATGGAGTTTTTTGGATGCCACGTCAAACCAAAAGAGGCTTGATACCATCAGTCTTCTGGATGAAAACTGGCTTATCTCACTCTTTAAGGAGGAGTATTTTAGTCTCAAATATTCTAAAGAAAAAGAGACGCAAAAGATGCTTATGATATTTGAAGAGGTACTTTTTGGCAAAAAATATTTCCACTCTCTTTGGAAAAACCTCAATGATTTTTATGATGTTTTAGGCTTTAGCATGACACAGAAGTACCAATTTCGTGAGAGTTTTGGCTATATAAGCAAAGCAAAACTCTCCATCTTGAGAAATTCGCTACAAAACTTTGTATCGCACTATGAGGGTGGCAAAAATATAGCTTTTGCGTACCAAATAGTCTCTTTTAACCTCGGCATCTCAAAAGATTTCTCTCTCTATGGTGGTAAGGCTCTTATCCCAATTGATGAAGTCTCAACCCTGAGAAAAAGACTTAAAAAGTCGATGCTCAACACAGTTCCATTTTTTCTATACTGCAACAAAAAAGCATTGACAGAGCAGATGATAGAAAGCTTGAGAGATATTTTGATTTTAGTTTTTGAAAAAAATAGAGAGTGGAAGCCCAATTATGGGATAAATAGTCACTTAACATAAACAAAGCTTAAAGAAATTCTCTACTCAAAAAACTCTATAATGTCTAAAAGTAAAATCGGATAAAATTTCTCCGATTTAAAAGTTATCTTATCTTGGAAACAAGAAAAGATATGTTGCCAAAGTGGCTAAAAAATTAGAGGGTAACGCTCTCTTACCAAAAAAGGATACACAATGAAAACATTGATTTTACTAATCGCATTAACTTTAGGTGCACTCGCTACTGAAACAATCGTAACTTACGATACAAACAACGGAACTCAAGAGGCAAGCAAGCCTAACCACCCAAGCCAAGAGCTTTACTAAGCCTCTTTGCTTTACCCTCCATCCGATTTTGGATGGAGATTCTCCCTCATTTTTCCTCTAAACATCATCACAATAATTTAACTCAGAATATTTTATTTGCAAAAAGTATATTCTAAAAATTGATATAAAAGAGTTGTCTGGCGTATCAAAAAGAAATTAGTAACCTTTTGGCAAAAGATGCCAAAAAGAAAGGTTATACACGAGCCTCTTCACGGCGTTGTAGGTACGCCCATTTTTCATCGACACGCTCTTGCCACTCTTTAATCAAGTACTTGTACTCATCTTTAAAGAGGTGTTTAAAACGTCCCTGAGCAGCAAGATACTCTTCAACTGGGATAACATTTTTAGGTCTGTATGTGATGTTAAGCTCTCTACCGTCGATAATCTCATAAAGAGGAAAAACAAGCGTATCTGTCGCCAAATCTGCTATGTTCATAGTATCTTTAGGGTCAAATTTCCACTCTGTTGTACATGGGGAAACCGCATTGATAAACACTGGTCCATCAACCGCCATACCATGTTGAATCTTCTTTACCATATCCTTCCACTTGTTTGGAGAGACTTGTGCTGCATATGGGATACCATGTGCAGCCATGATACTCATCATATCTTTTTTGTTTCTCTTCTCACCATAACTTATCTTTCCAGCAGGAGTAGTTGTAGCAGAAGAACCGATAGGCGTAGATGATGATCTCTGACCGCCAGTATTTGCATAAACTTCATTGTCAAGTACGATGTGCATCATGTTATGACCACGTTCCATACACCCAGAAATCCACTGAAAACCGATATCATAAGACGCACCGTCACCTGCAAAAGAGATAAATTTCGGAGTACGTTCTGGCTGCTTTAGGCGACCTTTTTTCTTGAGTGCTTTGTACATAGTCTCTGCACCAGCAACTGCAGTTGAACTGTTTTCAAAACCGATATGAATCCAAGAAGCATCCCAAGAAGTATATGGGTAAACCGCCGTACAAACCTCAAGACATCCTGTAGAAGCAGAGAGAATCAAGTCATCATTTGTTGCATTTAATACTTCACGAACGATGATAGAGTGTGCACACCCTGGACACAGAAGGTTTGCACCCTCAAAACGGTCAGCTGATGTCGAAAACTCTTTTAAGTTTTTAATATTTTTTACTTCACTCACAGTTTTCTCCTATAAAAATGCTAATTTCGGTCCACGAACACCGATAAACTGTTGTAATTGTGTAGTTACCTTGCCTGCATCCGCATTCGCTTGTAACTCATTATATAGTGCTACTAGATGTGCTTTTGTTAAGTCACGACCACCTAGACCATATACATAACCAGAAAGAAGAGCTTTTGTGTTAGTGTTGAAAAGTGCTCCAGCGATTTCGTTAAACAACATTCCTGCCGCACCGTTTGGTGATGAACGGTCAAGTGCAGCAATTGCTTTTACATCTTTTAAAGCATCTGCAATTTCAAAAAATGGTATTGGACGAACAACACGAAGTCCTACAACACCAGCTTTGATGCCATTTGCTCTCATCTCAGATGCAACTTCACGAGCAGTCTCAACAGAGCTACCCATACACACAACACATACATCTGCATCGTCCATATCATATTTTTCTACAGGATTGTATTTGCGTCCAGTTTGCTTTTCAAAATCTGCAAAAACCTCTAAGATTTTTGGCATAGCTTTTGTCATCAAATCATTATGCTGACGTGCTTTATGCTCAAAATGCCAATCTTCTTCAGTCTGAACACCGTGAGTTACTGGATGCTCAAAATCCAGCATATCATTCATTGGGTTATACTCACCGACAAAAGCATATGCTTCATCATCGCTAAGCGGTCTTACCCCTTGGGCAGTATGAGATGTCATAAAACCATCTTGGTTTACGATTACTGGAAGTCTGATATCATGGTCTTCTGAAACTTTAAATGCCATAAGATTTAAATCATATACCTCTTGAGGGCAATATGCGTCAAACTGAATCCAACCACTATCACGAATCATATACATATCAGAGTGGTCACCATTAACATTGAGTGGTGATGCAAGCGCACGATTTACAAGATTTAAAACTATAGGAAGTCTCATTCCTGATGCTTGATAAAGTGTTTCAGACATAAGAGCAAGACCTTGAGAAGATGTTGCAGTTGCAACACGTCCACCTGCAGCAGCAGCGCCGATACATGCACTCATCGCCGCATGTTCAGATTCAACCATAACAAACTCACCCTCTACATATCCATCTGCCGTAAACTGTGCATAACCCTCAACAATAGGAGTTGATGGAGTAATAGGGTATGCCGCAACAACGTCCACCTGAGCCTGTCTAAGTGCTTGAGCAGCCGCACGATTTCCATCCCATACTTCAATATCTTTTAATTCCATTTTTTGAAATGCCATTATGCTTCCCCTTCATCTTTTTTAGGCCAATTTGCAATTTCTGTCTCTTCATCTGCTTGTTCTGGGAACATCAAAAGTGACTTTGGATTTGTTGGACAAACTTCCACACAAATACCACACCCTTTGCAGTGATCCATATCGACACCGATTAGTTTTTTGTCTCTTGAAACTATTGAAACATCTGGACAGTAAATCCAGCAAAACTGGCAGTCAATACAGTAATCTTTGTTAAATACTGGCTTGATCAATCTCCAATCAGCAACACTTGCAGTGTAAGAGCTGTTTTGTGAGTATGCACGATCCTCTTGTCTTGTTCCAGCTATATCATCTATCTTTCCGTCGAATGTACGAAGCATAGCTCCGATTTCAAACTCATCCCAACCTTTTTTTGCCATAATCAGTTCCTTACTTTACTTCATCGTATGCACGCTGAATAGCGAACATATTAGCATCAATAATTTTTTGCGGCAGTTTTCCAAGAACTCTTTTCATACTCTCTTTAAAAAACTCAATGTCATACATTCCAGAAACTTTCATAAATGCACCAAGCATTGGTGTGTTTGGTATTGCACGCCCGATGGTCTCATTTGCGATTGTGATACAGTCAACAGTATAAACCTCTTTGCCTTCTAGCTTTGGTTGCACTTTTTTCAGTTCTTCAGTACTCAAGTGGGTTGTGATAATGTATTTAGTACTATCTTTATGATTTATAGTAACATCCGTTGTTATCGCTAATGCAGGGTCAATAACAAAGACATAGTCAGGTCTCATATATTTTTCATGATTCATAACCACTTTATCATCTACACGGTTGTAAGCTGTCATTGCAGCCCCTCGCTTTGCGGATCCATAAAATGCAAACGCCTGCACATGTTTACCAGTTGTAGAAATAACATCTGCCAAACCTTTAGCACCTGTAACAGCACCTTGTCCAGCACGACTATGCCATCTAATCTCTAGCATAAACTCTCCTTCTCTCTTATTAGCCTCTTATTTTAGACAAGTTGCTCTTAAAGATAGCTTGATATGGGGTTCTTTTTAAATAAGCAAGAAAAATGTGTTATTTCTTCCTCTTTTTGAGAAAATTCATCGCTTCAAGGGCATCATTAAATATTATATTGGTATGCTCTCTTAAACTCTCATAAGTATCATAACCACTTAAAACACCGATAGAATTTACATTTGCATTCTTTGCCGCAATCAAGTCAAGCTTGGTATCTCCAATCATCCAAATCTCTTTATTATCTATATCTAAGTTTTCTAAAGCCCTAAAAATAGGCTCTGCATGAGGTTTTGGATTTTGAACATCCTCTCTTCCTATCAAAACATCAAAATGCTCCATCAATCCAAAATGCTCCATGAGTATCTTAGAGTAGTAGCCTGTTTTTGTTGTTACAATACCCAATATTGCAAACTCTTTTGCCAACAAAACTGCCTCTTTTGCGTTTTGCAAAAGCTCTGTTTTTTCTCTTGATATATCTCTGTAATGCTCCTTATAAGTCGCTATCAAAGCACCTACATGTATCTCGTCAACTCCTAAATTTCCATACATAATATCAAGAGGGTATCCAATAAGTGCCTTGATTGCATCGTCTTTTTGTGAGGGAAGATTATGAACCGCCAAAGAGTGGTGAAACGACTCTAAAATCGCCTCTGTTGAGTCGATAAGCGTACCATCCAAATCAAATAAAATTATCAAATTATTTCTCCCATTTTATGTAGTTATGCCAGATGCCGCTTGGAGCTGGTTCTATATTTTTTATATTTTTGCTCACTGCTGTGATTGATTTTGGGATAAACAGAAAAAGGTAGGGATTTGCATCGGTAATTATGATAAACATCTCCCTCCATAAAGCAGAGAGTTGCTTGCTCTCAACCATACTTTGAGACTCTTCTATCATCGCATCCATCTTTGCATCATGGTATCCAACAAGGTTAAACCCACCTTTTTTGTCGCTTTTGCTATGCCAAAACATGTATGGGTCAGGCGTTGGCGATAGTCCCCATCCAAGAAGCACGCTCTCGAACTTATGAGGAAAAACTACCATATTTAAAAATGCCTGCCACTCCATCACTCTAAGCGTTACAACAACCCCTGCTTCTTTGAGCTGATGCTGCAAAATTTGTGCGGCGTTGGGTCTGATATCGCTTGAGTTTGAGGTCGCTATCTCAAAAGTAAAAGGATTTTTTGCATCATAACCTGCCTCTTTGAGAAGTTCTTTTGCTTTTTGAATATTTTGTTTTGGTGCTTTTACGTTTTCGTTAAAAGCTGGTGTATCTGGCAAAAATGGACCAGTACACACTTTTGCATGGCTAAAAAATAGAATATTGGTTAACTCTTCTCTGTTAATCGCCAAAGAGAGAGCTTCCCTGACTTTTGGATTTTGAAATTTTTCATTACGTAGATTGAATCCAAGATATGTGTAGGATTGTGAAATATTTTCATAAATGTTAAATTTTTCAAAAAAACTACTATTTAGTTGTCTCTCATACTGCATCGGTTCAATACTTCCAACATCTAACACACCTGATTTGAGCATCAAAAAGCGTGTCATCGGGTCTGCAATAACATGAAATGAGATAGTATCAATCTTAGCACGTCCCTCAAAATAGCCATCAAATGCTTCAAGTAAAATGTTTTTGGAGTGTTCTAACTGTTTGAGTTTATATGCACCTGTGCCAATGGGTTTTGTATTAAAAGAGGAGTTCATAAGATTTTGCTCATCTTTGAGCAGATGCTGTGGCAAAATACCCATCATCCAAATCTCAAGTGCTTTAAAATATGGCTCTTTATATCTTACTCTTACCGTTAGTGCATCTATAGCTTCTACACTCTGCACAAATCTAAAATTGGCACTGTATGGTGAGCTTATCTTTGTCGAAATAAGTACATTGTAGGTAAAAACAACATCATTTGCACTCAATTTTTCACCGTCATGCCACTTGACGTTTTCATGTAGTTTAAATACAACTGTCTTCTCATCTTCAAAGTAAAAATTTTTTGCCAAATCACCGACAATTGTTGATAAATCCTTATCGTACTTTACAAGTCCATTGAACAAAAAGCCCGCTATCTCTGCCGAGCTTGAATCAGTTGCTAAAATGGGGTTCAATCTTGATGGGTTGGTTGAAGTTGCTAGATGAAGCGTTGAAGCCATAAGGTGTAATGATAAAAACAGAAATAGTAAGTAGCGCAAAAGTACTCTTTTTTTTGAGTGGATTATAGCAAAGTTATTGAAAGGAAAATTTTAAAGGAGGAGATACCAGCGCAAAAAGCACTGGTAAAGAAGTTCTTTGGGCGATTAACGCTTAGAGAACTGGCGAGAACGACGAGCTTTGCGCTTGCCTGGCTTCTTACGTTCAACAATACGTGAATCACGTGTCATCATACCTTCAGGCTTGAGGATAGCTTTTAACTCTGGGTTAAAACGTACTAACGCACGAGAGATACCATGACGAAGAGCATCAGCTTGACCACCAAAACCACCGCCTAAAACAGTAGCTACAATATCAACAGATGTATCTTGTTTAGTTAGAGCAAGAGGTTGCTTAACACGAAGTTTTTTAGCCTCTAGTCCACCTAACCACGCATCTAATGAAAGACCGTTTATAGCCATATTTCCACTACCTGGAGTTAACCATACTTTTGCTATTGACGACTTACGGCGTCCTGTTGCATATACTTTTTTCATATAGTTTATCCTTACTTAGCTAATTGTGCAGTGTGAGGATGCTCAGCAGCTGCATAAATTTTTAATTTTTTAATCATTTTTGCGCCAAGCTTTGTTTTAGGAAGCATACCACGAGTAGCCAATTTGTAAAGCTTCTCAGGATTTTTTTCTAAAAGCTCAGTCATCTTAATGCTTTTTGTACTACCAAAATAACCAGAATAAGAGAAGTACTCTTTGTTTGCTATTTTGCCAAGACCGTTGAACTTTGCTTTAGAAGCGTTTACTATAACAACATAGTCGCCACAGTCGATATTTGGAGTAAAACATGGCTTGTTTTTACCACGAAGTATTGTTGCTACTTCAGTAATAATACGACCAAAAGTTTTACCTTCAGCATCAATCAAAACCCATTTTTGATCAATTTGTTCAGGAGTTGCAATTTTCGTAAATTTCATTCTTGAACCTTTCAAGTAATTTTCTTAATACATCCGCACTTGAAGTGCATGTTTAATTAGTGGAAGTATATCTTTTTAAACTTATATAAGACTTAATTTATGCTAATTTTAAGGTTTTGATTAGACCTATATTTTATCGATTATAATATTAGCTTTAATGAATTAATATTGAGAAGTTTGATTTTATGTGAATGAGAGTAAAAGAAAACTACAGTTCAGCTTGCTTGCCGAACTGTGTTTATACGGTTAGATGATTATAGACCTACATCATACTCTTGGAATGCTCTTGCAACATTTCCTGAATTTAACAAATCATAAAGTGCTTTGTCTTTAAACTCTTCAAGAGGTACTTTCTCAACGATTTCTGTACTATCAACACCATCGTCAATCGCTTTAAGGATTCTCTCTTTTGTGAGTGTAAAGTACTGTACAGACTCATCTGTTGCTGTTTTATCAATCACAAATCCATGTCCTGGAACAAGAGTAGTCCACTCTTTAGCATTCATTGCTTCTAGTGCTTTAAGTTGCCCATCTACAGAGCCGTCTCTGTTAGATGTTACTCTGCCATTCATAACTAAGTCACCCGCAAGAATAACCTTTTGCTTTGGCATATAAAGGAAATAATCCTCTTCCGAATGCCCGTTTCCAACTGGAACATATTCGAAATCAACGCCACCGATAGCAAATTTTATAACATCTGTTTGTTGGTATGACTTATCAACTGCAATAATCTTAGTTCCTCTAATAACATTTTCTGTTAAAGTAACAAACATTCTACTTTTTGTTTCGCCTGGGTGGTAGTTTTTGTTAACCGAATTTGGTCCAACAATCTCTGCATTATGTACTTCTTTGTAGTAGTTGTTTCCTAACCAGTGGTCATCATGCTCGTGGCTCATCAAAACAGTAGTAACTGGCAACTTTCCAACAAGTTTGCTCATAACCTCATAAGCTTGTTTTGCATAGATATATGTAGGACCTGTATCCCAAAGCGTATATCCTGTTTCAGTTTTAATATAGCAAGTATTTACCATATTGCCACCGTTTTCTTTTGTTGGAACTTCAAGCGCACCGAAGAAACACCATACATTATCGCTTACTTTTTTTGGTTCAAGTTTATACTGCCACTCGTCACTTACTTTTGCAACTGGAGTAGCCTTTTGTGCAGTTTCTTCATTTTTTTTCGAGTCTGAAGAACAAGCACTCATAAATGGAAGCATAGCAATAGCTGTTACAACCAATGGGTTCATCATTTTTTTTAGCATAAAATTCCCTCTCTTTTTTTTCTATTCTTGTGAAGAATATAATTCGTGTGTAAAATACAAACCAATTATACTCTTTGAAAATTAAAATGGTTCCCCAAGAAGGGGAAAACCATTACTTGATAACGTCTTTATCGCTCTCAGTTTTACCTTTTTCATCAACAGTCTCAACAACCATCTCATCACCTACTTTTCCACCCTTAAAGTTGAACATAAAGTAAGGATCTTTTGATAGGAATGGACCAGTTGATGCTTCCCATACAACTTTTCCACCTACTTTTGCAGTTACGTGTGTAAGATAGCTTACTGGCACTTTTTTAGTTTCTGCTTCTTCTTTACCTACCATTGGACTAGTTAGCAAAAGTTTTACCTCTGTAACACCATCTTTAAATTTAGCTTTAATTTTCATACTACCCATACTATTTTCCTTTTTGTTTATTTTATTTTTTTACTAATATCCATAAGCTGTGGGGTTAAATCAACCTCCACAACCACCGATAGAAACTTCTACTCTTTGTACAGCTGAGTACAATTTGCCATCTTTACCTTTTGCAACAACAGTAACGTTTGCAGTTTTTCTCATC
>JAOTSA010000027.1 GCA_030247515.1 Sulfurimonas sp.
ACATAATAACAGTATAAATGTTTAAGATTTCTTAATTATTGCCATTTTTTTGACATTTTTCAAAAAGATTTCTGTTTTTTAACACTCTATTAACAAAAAGATGTTAGTTGATAAAATTTTGGGAGAATATAAAGAGTAAAAACTCTATTTTCTATTGATTTATAAAATCTAAACTAGATTTTTGTATAGGTAACAAGAGCCTATACAAGATATGTCAAGTATTCATCAATTCGATCTTGAGTATATTCAAAAACATTAACAGACAATTTTTCAAGCTTTAACCGACTTTCGTGACCACTTGCACTAAACAAATGACGTGTATTTAAAAAATCGTATCTTTCATTTGTCCCAATAAAAGACGGCACATTAATAAATGCACGAGCAACATCATTTGAATTCTCAATACTGCCAAGCAGTGAGTGATGTATTTGTTCCGTTTTTTTATTTATAAAATCGAGGTTAAATCCTCTTACTTTTGAGCGTTTGACTACAATATGATTCTTATATTCACTCTGAACTATTTCTTCGGTTTTCTTGATTATTTTTTCAAGTGTTGATTCTTTTTGCTCAGTTTCAAACTTGTATCCGACATAATCATGAAATAACTTGTCACATAAAACTTCTGCCAGCTCATTTCCAGAATAAACCAATTGAAAACTTGTGTCAAGAATATTTTTATACCGATTGGAAATACTATCTAAGACTGTTTCTAATCCCATCCGTTCCTGCAAATATTCATCTAAAGAGTCCAATGAGTTTTTCAATACTTTGGACTCTACCAATGACGGACAATGCAATTTGGCAATCTCTTCACTATGCAACAGACGATATAAAACTTGCCCTTCATCATAGAGTAAAATACCAACATTTAAAAATTCATAGGTTTGAATCTTCGGATAGTATCGGACGATATGGAATCGCCGATTACGCTTATTCAATTGTTCTGGATTGAAATTATGCTTTTTGAAAAAATCTTCCATACCGCCACCTCCTTTTTAATATAAGCAATCACACTTTGCATGAGCGTCAGTTTCAAAAATGACTTTGCTTTTAATTCTTTGTGCCACTACATCGGCAATCCGATCTCGATACTGAATTGGTTCCCACTCTGTTTCAGGTGGAAAAGTATCGAAAATTGTATCAATTATTTTACGAATTTTAACGCTATCGTCCTTAATATTTCGTCCTCTTTTGACAATAGGCTTCATAGGATTGCGGAATAGGTATCGTCCCGATAATGTTGCATTGCAATTAACTACCTTGCCTAATTGTAGCGTGTCTTCCAATTCTCCATCAACAATTTTGCTGTATGCCTTACCATCTGCCAAAGCATTACCAAAATCAATCGCATAAAATTTTCTCTTATCTTTTTTATCTTGAAGGATATTGGGATTGTTCGTTGTTCTATCACAGT
This sequence comes from Sulfurimonas sp., assembly GCA_030247515.1. Classification (GTDB taxonomy): domain Bacteria; phylum Campylobacterota; class Campylobacteria; order Campylobacterales; family Sulfurimonadaceae; genus Sulfurimonas. The sequence goes on from JAOTSA010000027.1 coordinate 1,415, forward strand.
TCATGATGTAGTTGTCGATATGAACAATGTCTCTTATAAATTTTTGGTTATTGATGCTACTAAGTGGATCCATAGCGTAATGCAAATACTCAATACCGATATTCACCCCTTTGGATTCTCGGATATAATCAAGTGATTCCGCTTTAATGACACCTTCACGGCAAGCAATCTCTGCGGCTTCAATAAAATCATCATCAATCCAAAGATAAACAACCTCTTGCGGCGCTATTGTGTATCCCAAAACACTTAGCAATTGATATGCCAACATCTCATTCAAGATACCCAATGATTTTGGTTGCATACCATCTTCTTTGGTCCTTAAAATATATTCTACTCCATCGGCTTGGACGATAATCGGGCATGAACCGCCATAGCCAGCATCTTTGACAATTTTATCAATTGAAAAAATCGGTGTTATACGGAGAGGATAAGTCATTTAATACCTTTTGATTTCAACCACTAAAATTCTTCATGGTCATTTAGCCTATTTACTTTTTCACTTGATCCAACACGAAAGTCAAAATTGCACCGAATACCGCTACTAAAACACCAACAAGAATTGTATCTTTATTTCTTGACCAAAAATTATCGTCCTTAAGTTTTCTAATCTTTAAAGGAATTTCTTTCGGAGGAAAAGAAAAACCATACATCAGCCAGCCAAATGAAATCAAAATATATAGCGCTAGAAATAGCTGGTATATTTCTACTTTTAGCCCTGCTTTATCAATCAATACCCATGAAATCAACAATGCACTTGAAATGTCTCTGACATATTCAAGAATATGTTGAAATATAGAATTATAGTCCCCTTTTAATACTTTGATATAGCTTTTTAACTTTGAAATAATCCCTTCAGAAATCAAAGTATCATCTGAAGCATAAAGGCGTATTCTTTTTCTATTGATATCAACTGAAACATATGGATCAGAAATTTTCAATTCTAAGGAAGAAAAATTATCTTGTTTTAGCTCCAAAATGTCATCAAGACTATCTAAATAATATTCATTTGTCTTTATCGTTAATTCTTTTGCACTCGATTCTTGTAAAACATTTACAATAGCCTTTAAATCTTCAAAATGAAGTTTTTTAGGTTTAATTTCAATAGAAATACTCTGATTGACACGCTTCATCTGTCAATCCCAGCTCTTACGGTGTGATTATTATCTTTGACTTCAATGATGGCGATGGGGATATTTGGTTTGTAGTAGAGGATATAATCAGCCCGTTTTCTGACACCACGGGCGGTTTTATTTCCTTTGACATAAATCCTACCATCGGTAAAATCTACCTCTTCACGAATTGGAGTTTCAATATTCCATTCTGCTTTTTTCAAAGCAGGTGTAATGAGCTGGGTATAGATATCTCTTTCAGATAAATCTTTTTTAGAAGTCATACCCAACCTTTTCACAAAATATCTAATTTTTGATTATAGCTTATTTCTATAAACTATCAAAATGATATTCCGTGATTAAAATAACGAAAACAATGGGAATAAATTAATTGAAGGTTTCATTCACTTATCATTGGCATCAAGTAAGCAGTTGTATCTCAACTCCCAATCTTTAAGCACTCTATATAATTTTACCTAAGGTACTTGTGGGAGAAAGTCCCTATCTTTTGATTAAAGATAAGAACTCGTTGAAGATATATCTGCTCTCTTTTGGACCAGGGCTAGATTCTGGGTGGTGTTGGACTGAAAAAATTGGTGCATCGTTATACTTTAGCCCCTCGATAGTGTTATCAAAAAGGTTCACGTGCGTTACCTCTGCAACTTCTGTGATGTTGTTTGGTACATTGTAGTTGTGGTTTTGAGCTGTAATCTCTACCAAACCTGTTTTCATGTTTTTTACAGGCTGATTGCCGCCGTGATGACCAAATTTTAGTTTATATGTATCATATCCATGAGCGATAGAGAGAAGCTGATGTCCTAGACAAATCCCAAACATAGGAATTTTTGCATCAATGAGTTTTTTGATCTCTCGCTGCTCATTTTTAAGCACTAGCGGATCTCCTGGACCATTGGACAAAAAGACACCGTCTATCTCTTTTGCGTTGTATCTTCTCACTAGCTCATCGCCGTCAAAACTATTTGGAATAACCTCTACACCGATATTTGCCGCTACTAGCTCATTGAGAATATTTGTTTTAACACCAAAATCCAAAACTACAATATTTGCTTGTGGTGTCGGTGCTTCATCATACTTAAACTCTCTATCGTTGTAAACAGACTGTGTATGCTTATAAGCAACTTTTGTACTTACCTGCTCGATATAGTTCACATGCTCTATTCTCGGGCTTGCTTCTAAAATCTTTTTAAGTTCTGCTTTATCGCTTACTTCAGTAGATGCTATCATCATCATAGCACCCTCTGTTCTTAGCATTTTTGTGATGTAGCGTGTGTCGATATCGCAAATACCCATAACATTTTGCTCTTTTAAAAAGTCTGCAAGCGAGCCTTCTGCTCTAAAGTTTGAGTAACGCTCTTGATACTTTCTAACAATCATACCTTTTGCATGTGCGGCAGAGCTTTCCATATCCTCAGCATTGACGCCGACATTGCCGATTTCTGGTGCAGTAAATGTAACAAACTGCCCTGCATACGATGGGTCGGACATGATTTCTTGGTATCCACTCATAGAGACGTTAAAAACTATCTCGCCAACAACAGTGCCATTTGCACCAAAACTGTTCGCCTCTAAAAAAGTTCCATTTTCCAGATAAATCCAAGCTTTTTGTTTTAACTCTTGCATGCTCATTACTCCATACCTCTTCTTGTTAACTCTTCTTTGTAAAGTTTTTCATATAAAATATCAAACTCATCTGTCCCAGGGATATATCTCTTTTTGTAAGTTTTGATCTTCTCCATGATGATATTATCAAGCACAGATGCCTCTGTGATAAATGATGCAATGGAGTTGTAGATAATATTTTTAATGCGGTTTTCAGTTACATCAAAATGGATAAGATCCTCTTCGTAAAGCTCATCCAAGATTTTGTGAGAGAGATCAGAGTAACGCTCTTCATGGTTGAGAATAATGCCAAACTCTGGAGCGAGTTTCTTTTTAATCATAAAAAAGAGCTGTCTTTCATCGACAAGATTAAACTCTATCTGCTCTTCATTGGCTTCACATATCTCATGGGTCTTCTCTTCAAGTGCCATCTCTTGCTTTGCGTTGTGCATCAATATCTTCTGTGCCTCTTGCGCTATAGGCTCAAGTCCTTTTGTCATCGTGACAACACCACTCTTATTTAAATCAATCGCAATCTTATTGGCTATATGAGGTATAGTTTTAAGTGATATTTTCATCCAAAGACCTTACTTGTGTAAATATAAATTTTGTGATTTTACTATAAGTAAGGTTAGTTTAGGATTAGAGGAGAGTTTTTTTGCAAAACATACTCTTCAAACTTCTCCTTAGCTAAAGGTTTCGAGAAGTGGTATCCTTGCAGCATATCACACTCCTCTTCAATAAGAAAATTTTTCTGCATTTGTGTCTCTACACCCTCTGCAACAACACTTAAACCGAGGTTTTTTGCAATGTTAAGAATGGTTTTAACTAAACTTTTATCTTTTTGAGGGTTGTCAAGCTCCATGATAAATGATTTATCAATTTTAAGTTCATTTATTGGGATTTGGCGAAGATAACTCAATGATGAATAGCCCGTTCCAAAGTCATCCATCGAAAAGCGAATACCATAATTTCTAAGCTGATTCATCGTCTCGATAAGTCTTGGGATATCCTCTGCGGCACTTGTTTCTGTCATCTCAAAAATAAGTTTTGAACTTAGTCGCTCATCGAGATATTTTCTACATAATGTCTTTACATCTTTGACAAAAGCAGAATGAAACATTTGACGCATACTTATATTGATAGAGAGCTGCTGCAACACTATCCCTTTTTTATCCCACTCGCTTAAAGTTTTAAACGCCTCTTCTAAGATGTAGTATCCAAGCTCAACGATAAATCCTGTCTGCTCAGAAATCGGGATAAATTCATCAGGTCCTACACTGCCCAACTGCTTATTATACCATCTGACAAGCACTTCACACCCTATAATTTCTCCTGTGCCATTGACCTGTGGCTGATAATGAAGCGTTATCTCCTTGTTTTGTAATGCAAAACGAAGTAGTCTCTCCACTTCTAGTTTTCTCTCAATTCTCACAGAGAGTTCACTGTTAAAGAGAATAACTCCATCTCTTCCTTTTGATTTTGCTTCATACATAGCAATATCAGCCTCTTTAATAAGAGTGTTCGCCGTAATATTAGGGTTGTCAATGATACTCATACCAACACTGGCACTGATATAAAGATGGTGTCCTTCTATAACATAGGTCTGTTTAATCGCATCAAGTAATTCTAAAGCAAAGTCATACGCACTCTCCAAGCATCTCTCTTTATCTGAAAAAGGAGTGCTCAACATACAAAACTCATCTCCTCCCAATCTTGATACAGTTGTTTTATGAAGTTTTGCAAGTGTACTCATTCTTTGTGCAACCTCTATAAGAAGTTTATCCCCTATATCGTGCCCTAATGTGTCATTAATCGTTTTAAAATAGTCTAAGTCAATCAAAAGCAGATACATGCACTTTGCATTACTCTTTTGTGTTTTAATGGCATCTTCTATCAGCTCTACAAAATAGCGTCTATTGCCTAGTTTTGTAAGATAGTCATGGTAGGCTTCAAACTGATTTATTTGCAGATATTTATAGGTATTGCGAGAACCGTAAAAAAGAACCCATGCCAAAACGATTGTTAACATAGCGATAATATTGGAGTAAGATTTGCCAATCAGCAAAAGATAAATCGTAATAGGAAGCATGGAAGAGCTAAGAATAAAAATAGCTAACTTTTTTTCCGAGACAAGGATGGTCGTTGCGACAACTGCAACACCCAACTGAGTAAAAATGGCAAGATAGTGCAGTTCCATATTGGAACGCAATGTATAGACAACAAACATAATCGTCCATGAAAAAAAGTAAAAAAAGATGAAGTAGCGCAATTTCGAGAGCCACCGCTCTTTCTCTTTTATAGTATAAATTGCATCCGAATACTCTCTGTAAAGCCTATATCCCCAAGCAGAGAGTGCTAAAACATAGATATACCACAAAGGTTCGACAATATAGGAGCCATATATAATACCAAAAAAGATATAGGAAGTTGCAGTTGAGGCAAAAAGAGCGATAAGCACTATAATTTGTCTATGCATAAAATTATAAAAATTTATATTATTAAGCAAATTAAATCACTCTCTTTTAATTTTTTGTGATAATTTTATCTTATTTTTCTTAAAAATTACTTCGCTAAAAGAATTGTAAGTTCAGAAGCTTTTTTTGACTCCATTTTGCTTAAGATAGTTCCTGTCGTCTTAGGTTTTAGCGAAGATAGAATCTCTACGGCATCTTTTGCATCCATCTCAGAGAGAACAGTTGCGGCATTTGCTGCTTTCATCTTTGCAAAAGTCTCCGCCATCTTGCCCATCTTCGTCTCTTTAAGCTCTTTTAAAATCTGCTCATTTTTTTGAACCATTTTTTTGATGGATTCCTCTTTTGCGCTTATCTCACTATGCTGCTTTGTAACACTTGCTTCTCGCTCGCTTAACTTTGCTTCTCTTTTGTTTAAAAGCTCTTCTGTTGCGGTTTTGAGTGCGCTTAAAGACTGTTTTTGCTCATCTATGCGCTCAAGTTCTATCAAAAGCTCACTCTTTCTTGCTTTAAAAATCTCTGTACACTCAAAAAGTTTATCACTTGTTTCAAGCGCATTCAAAGATACAAACCCCACAAGAAGCACTGCTACTATCTTTCTCATCTGTTTTTTCCCATATATGTCATCAGTGCAACCTCGTCAAGATTTTTTGCTTCCAACATCGCCTTCTTTTTGAGTTCTTGCTTTATCTCTTGAAGTTCTAAATATTGAAATTTTTCAAGTTCTATCATATCTGCTTTGAGTTGTGCTTTGGCTTGTTCTATCTGATTTTTGGCGAATGTAACCCACTCTTGATTATGTTTGATAAGTTCTCTTTGTGAGGAAAGGAGTGTTCTTGAAGCGAGCATTTGGCTCATGCTGCCTCGGCTTGGAGGCGCAATCTCTTTGAGGGTGTTGTAGGAGAGTTCCAGTGCGCTTGATGCGCTGTTTAGATTTACCGTTGCCTTTTGCAAAAACCGCTCACTCTTTTGCATGCTGTTTTTTTTCACTTTTACAAGCGGGCTAAAGCGGCTTTTCATAGGCTCTCTCCTTCAAGAAGCAGTTATAAAATGATAGTATCTTCTCTCTCAGGCGATGTAGAGATGATACCCACTTTTGTTTTTGTAATCTCTTCTATAACTCTAATATACTCTTGCGCCTCTTTTGGAAGTGCATCAAAAGTTCTCGCACCCTTAGAGTTATCCCACCCTTTAAATGACTTATAAATCGGTTTTACATCATCCAAATTTGCAGGCAGATAGTCAATCTCAACGCCGTTCAAATCATAAGCGACACAAACTTTTACCTCACTAAAACCATCCAAAACATCAAGTTTCATAAGGGCTAGCTCATCACAACCGTTGAGACGGCTCGCATAGCGGCACGCAACTGCATCAAACCAGCCGCATCTTCTTGCACGCCCTGTTGTCGTGCCAAACTCATGACCTCTCTCGCCGATAAGTTTTCCATCCTCACCCAAATCTTCACTCGGGAACGGTCCGTTTCCAACACGTGTACAGTACGCCTTGACGATACCAATCACCTTGCCGATATCTTTTGCGTTGATGCCAAGACCCGTACATGCTCCAGCACTTACAGTTGAGCTTGAAGTCACATAAGGGTACGTTCCATGGTCAATGTCCAGCATAGTACCTTGCGCACCCTCTAAAAGAACTCTCTTGTTCTGCTCATCTAACGCTCTCCAAAGAAGCTGCGTTGTGTCTGTGATAAAAGAGGAGAGTTTTGCGCTGTAGCCTTGAAGCTCTTCTAAAAGTGCCTCTTTGTTTGGTGTTTTTATCTCTAAAATCTCAAAAAGCGCTCTATTTTGCTCAAAATACTCAAGCACTTTGTCACAAAGTTTAGCAGGGTTTAAAAGTTCTCCAGCTCTTAGACCGATACGGTTAATCTTATCAGAGTATGCAGGTCCGATGCCTTTTCCAGTTGTACCGATAGCTTTGTCGCCTTTGAGCTTTTCACGTGCTTGGTCGATAAGAGAGTGGTAAGGAAGGTTTAGGTGTGCCTTGTCAGAGATAAAAAGTCTCCCCTCTAAAGCTTCAAACTGTGTCATCTCTTTGATGATAGACTCAGGAGAGAGAACAACACCATTTCCGATAACATTGATGGCTTTTGGATTTAGGATACCCGATGGGATAAGATGCAACGCATATCTCGTGCCATCAACCCAAATAGTGTGACCCGCATTGTGTCCGCCTTGACTTCTGCAAACCATGTCGTACTCTTTTGCCAATCTATCAACGATTTTCCCTTTTCCCTCATCACCCCATTGGATGCCTACTACTAAATCTGCTTTCATTACTCTTCCTCTATTTCGCTTTAGTTTCTACTAATACATCTGTATAAATTGCAAAACCTACAGAACTAAGTTCTGCATTTTTATATCTTCCGCCTCTTGCAAAGACCTCATTATCTTGTATAACTCTAAAAAAGAGTTCATCATAGTAGAGCATTTTTGCATAGTAAAGAGGTGCTAAAACACTGTTTGGACACCCTATGGCTTCACACAAACTCTTCATCTTCTCTAGCTCTGCTCTTATAGCCTCTGGAACTATCTCAAGAAGTTCATCTACTTGCTGCGGGTGTTGCAAATAGACAAGTTTTTCAAGCCAATCAACCTTGAGATTTAAAAACTTCTCAATATTTATATGTCTAAAATCATCAAGGGTTAAATCATCAAACATCTCAACCAAGAGTTTTGGTATCATCATGTTTGAGATTTGGATGAGCGGGCGCACTTCAAGTGCCTCAAAAATCTCTATGGCAATATTTAAAACCGATGATAACTTACTCTCCCCCATAAACTCGACACCGATTTGGAACTGTTCATCTGTCGGGTAGCGAAAAACTGGCTGGATATAAAACCACTTTTTATGTTCAGTATTACGCCCAAGTCTCTTCTCTATGATGCGTACAACATCTATGGTAGAATCGGCTCTAAGTGAGATAGAGTTGTTTTTCTCGTCATTTACCTTAATAAGCTCACGCTCATTGGCGATGCTTTTGTGCTGATGATACGAAAAGATGGGAGTAACAATCTCCTCAAACCCTTTTGCATATAAAATATCACTAGCGACTTTTTCTATCTCTCTTTTTATCTTTGCACTTTTGCCAAAGTAGAGTTTTGAACCGCTAGGAATCTCGTGTTCTAGTATCATTTACCTGCCAACTTAAAATAATTTTCATTGAAAACTCTGTTTGCAGTCCCGTCATAATCTCTTCTTCCAAGTTTTGCCAGAGCGAGTTCAACAGAGTTTACAACCCATGAAATCTCATACGGAGCGATTAAACCCATCTGATTAATACGGAAAATTTTGCCCTCAAGGTGGTCTTGCCCGCCTGCAACATTTACGCCAAAATCAGTTTTTAAGATTTTTCTGATTTGTGATGCGTTTTCATCGTCAACCGTTGTCATAGAGAGTGCTGGAGTTTTTGGATAGATATGCAAGCCTATCGCTTGAAGTGCAGAGATAACAGCGTTTGCTCTTGTTGCAGTCTCTTCATAAAGTTTCTCTAAACCGCCATTTTTCTCTATGGTCTCAAGTATCTCCAAAAGCCCGATAGTCAAAGTCGTAGCAGCCGTCCATGCGGTAGTGTTTTTTCTTTGAGATTTTATCTCGGTAGCAAGGTTAAAGTAGTAACCTCTTCCTTTTCCGATTTTCTCTATTGCAGTGTTACTTAGTCCTAAAATTGCAAGCCCAGGAGGAAGCATAAGTGCTTTTTGGCTTCCCGCAATCAGACAGTCAATGTTGGCAATCTCAATCTTCTCAACACCCACGGCAGTGATGCCATCAGCGATAATCATAATGTTTGGATTTATCTCTTTTACAGCCTTTGCAATCGCTTCAACAGGATGGCGAAGTCCGCCTGCCGATTCGCTTATTTGTACGGCGATAGCATCTATATCTGGGTTGTTTTTAACCGCTTCTACAACTGCTTCAACACTTACTGGAGTATCCCACTCGTTGCTGATTGTGATATTTTTAAGTCCATGAGCAAGTGCGATTTTTCCAAATCTCTCGCCAAATTTTCCTGAGTTTACATTTAAAAGAGTGTTGTGGCAAAGATTTACTACTGCCGCTTCCATCGCACCAGTACCGCTTGAAGCAAGCATAACAACCTCATCGCTTCCGAAGAGGTTAAAAAGATGTTTTCTAGTTTTTTCAAAGATAGCTTCAAATTCGGGTGTACGGTGGTGCATCGTCTCATCTGACATTGCATTGCGAACATTTTGCGGGACAGGGGTAGGACCAGGGGTAAAAAGTAACATCTGAAAGTTCCTAATAAATTTATAATTTAAAACCTCGCATTATATCCAAATAACTTAAATCGGCTCTTTAGTTTTATGGTAGAATTTTGTTAAATTTTTACCATAAAGGCTCTCATGACTATTGTAGATTCCATTATTTTAGGCGTTATCGAGGGGTTTACAGAGTTTCTGCCTATCTCTTCAACGGGGCATCTTATCGTTGCTAGCGAATTTTTGGGACTAGAGCAAAGTGCGATAAACAAGGCGTATGAGGTCATCATACAGTTTTCTGCCATCTTAGCCGTTGTACTTAACTATAGAGACAAGTTTACGCTCCAAAAAATTGATTTATGGACAAAGGTTTTTTTAGCTTTTCTGCCTATTGGGGCGGTTGGATTTCTCTTCTCTTCGCAAATAAAAGCTCTTTTTGACATCACGGTAGTTGCGGTTATGTTTATCGTTGGCGGTATCTTGTTTTTGATAGTAGAGAAGTTTTTTATCAAAGAGGATGCGCATACAACCCATAGTGTCGAGGCGATAACACTCAAACAGTCCATGATAGTAGGCTTTGCACAAGTTTTTGCACTCATTCCTGGAACAAGCAGGGCAGGTGCTACCATCATCGGTGCTTTACTTGTCGGGATAGATAGAAAAACAAGCGCAGAGTTTAGTTTCTTGCTTGCTTTTCCCGTTATGAGTGCGGTTGCAGGGTATGATTTGTTTAAGCATTATAAAGATTTCAGCGATGCAAACCTGATGGTTTTGGGTGTTGGATTTGTTACCTCATTTATAGTCGCCTACATAACAATCAAACTCTTTTTAAAGTTTTTGGAACGATTTACATTTGTCTCTTTTGGTGTCTATCGCATCATTTTTGGCGTAGCACTCCTGCTCTTTTTTAACTAAAGCGTTTGAAGAACTATTTTCGCCAATTTTAGAGCTTTTGCACGGTGCGATAGCTCTTTTTTTACATCATCATCGAGTTCTCCTAGAGTTTTGTCATATCCAAGCGGGATAAACATAGGGTCATACCCAAAACCTTTTTCGCCTCTTGCCTCGCTAATTGCCTCTCCATGCATCCAGCCATGCACGACATACTCCCCTTTTTTTGTAACAATAGCGATGGCAGCGGTGTAGTGAGCAGGTGAAGAGGTTACATCTTTTGCCTTGATATCTTGCATAAGTTTGTTCAGATTGTCCTTATCGTTCGCATCTTTGCCTGCATGTCTTGCGCTGTAAATCCCTGGACTACCATCAAGCACATCTACGCTTATACCGCTATCATCTGCCATAACCACTATATCATCACTGTTTAAAGCCTTAAAAACAGCTCTTGCCTTGATAAGTGCATTTTCTTTAAAGCTCTCTCCATCCTCAACTATCTCAAACTCTTCTATAAGCTGACTATATGGAATAACCTCAAAATCTTTACAAAGTGCCTTAATCTCTCGTACCTTCCCTTTATTGGAAGTAGCCAATATTAATCTCACGTACTGTCCTTATAATTTACTTTTACTATTTGTTTTATTGATTTAAAAAGTTAGTGTAAATAATCTTTTCAATATAATTGCGAATTATATACTACATTAAGGTTCTCAATGTTTAAAAAAGTCTTCCCACTCTCCGCAATCCTTTCATTAAGATTTTTAGGTCTTTTTTTGGTTCTTCCTGTCATCTCTATCTATGCACTTGAGCTTGAAGGCGCAACACCGCTTCTTATAGGTATAGTTGTGGGTGGCTATGCACTTACACAGGCAGTTTTTCAAGTCCCTTTTGGCGCAATGAGTGATAAGATAGGTAGAAAACCAACGCTTCTTGTTGGTCTTCTTATCTTTTTAGTAGGCTCTTTGATGTGTGCTTACTCTACAGATATCTATATGTTGATGATTGGTCGTTTTCTGCAAGGCGCTGGAGCTATCGGCTCTGTTATCACGGCTATGATTTCAGACTTGGTTTCAGAGGAGATTCGTGGCAAAGCTATGGCTATCATGGGTGCTTCTATCGCTCTAAGCTTTGCGCTTGCCATGGGTCTTGGACCAGTTCTTGGCGCAAAATACGGCGTTGAGTTTCTCTTTATTCTAACAGCAATTTTTGCGGTTCTAGCGATGATTCTCCTGTTTACAAAAGTACCGACTCCTCCAAAAATCAAACACACATACCACGCAACTGCAAAAACATCTGACATCTTAAGAGACCCAAATCTCCTTAACATGATTATCATCAATGCGATGCAAAAAGGGCTTATGACGATTGCGTTTGTGCTTATTCCTATCATCCTGACGAGTGATGCTTTTTCATGGCAAAAGGCTGACCTTTACATGGCGTATCTGCCTGCTATGCTCTTTGGTCTTGCTGCGATGGGACCTGCGGCGATTTTTGGAGAAAAACACAACAAGCCAAAAGAGATATTTTTACTCTCTATCGTTCTGTTTATCGCCTCTTTTTTGATTATGGGACTTACTACTTCTAGCCTTCTTTTTGTGGTTGGGGTTATCCTCTTTTTCATCGCCTTTAACATGATGGAGCCGTTAGTTCAGTCAATGATAACGAAGTTTGCAAAGGTGCATCAAAAAGGGGCGGCTATCGGAATTTCAAACTCTGTTGCCTATTTTGCAACATTTATAGGCGGAACTTCTGCTGGTCTTCTTTTAGGCATGAGCGATAGAGAGACGATTGGCATCTCTGTTGCGGCTGTTGCAGGTGTTTGGCTTTTGTGGACACTCAAACTTCAAAATCCTACAAAATACTCACATCTCTACCTTCCGCAAGACACTGTTAACATAAACAAGCTACAAAATATGGAAAATGCACATATCGCTGAGTGGTATATCAACGATACAGAGAAGCTTGTTATCGTCAAATACGCTTCTCTTGCTATCCAAAAAGATGATTTAATAGCGCAAATTTCGAAGTAACTACTCTTCGATTTTTGCGACTATCATAAGCGAAAGTAAAAAAGCAATTGCGCCCAGTGTTGTGTTAAGCAACACTATTGCGCCAACACTCAAAGCCAATGCTCCATAAGAGACAACTCTATCATGCGTAGAATACGCCATTACCGCACCAAAGAGCGCAATAACCCCGAAATACCCCAGATAAAGCATATGCGCCATCCATGCTCGTGCATCACATAAAAATAACCCTTTTGCGTTGGCACACTCTGCTGTAAAAGCACTATTTGAGAGATATCCATACTTGAAAAATGCAAAAACCGCCCCAGAGGCAAGCATGACAAAAAGTATCATTCTAAGCTTGCCATAAGAGATTTCTCTGCTTCCCATAAAGAGCAGATAAGCAAATCCAAGTGCAATCACAACCCACAGGTTTGAAAAAAGATTGAGATATGTTTCATTTACAAAAACAATAATTGATGTTACCACTAAAACTAAAAAAAGCACTTTCTCAAAGAGTCCAAATGCAAAATCACGATATATCCCTCTGTAAAGCCATAAAAAGGAGATAATAGAGATGGAAAAAGCATAGATTTCAAAGTTTCTGTATCTTCCATCAAACGCCAAAGAGATGGTAATAATGCTCACTAAAAGGGACGTTGCATACAAAAGAAGTGTAAGTGAAGCGTCAGGACCTTTGATTTTTTTTGCAAAAATTTCTCGAATCGCTACTATTTGCACCTTTCTCTCAAATGCAATATATGCAAGCATAAAATAGTATATAAGAGCATGAACAGACATCACTAAAAATGCCCATGCAAACTCTAATGCGGTTCTTACTGTCACACTATACTGCTCCAGCTGAAGCGTAAATAAAAGAGCAAAAAGCGTGTTGAGCGTACTAAATAAAAATATCTCTCTCGTTTTAATTTGCGCATTTTTGAGCAGTAGTGAAAAGAGCAACACAAGCGCAACAGAGCCAAATGCTAAAAGTTTATAATTTGGAAAATTCGAAACATCCCCTCCAAATACATTTTTATCCATTCTCTCTTTATCAAAAAGCCCCCAGAAGCCCCCAACTGCTCCCTCACTTACTCTTTTCCATGGTTGGTCAAATGCCTCTATAATGTTGTAGTTCCACCCCTCCCTTTGTGCCAATGCAACAAATTCACGCACAAATAATGCCTGATTTATCTTGCTCGGGATGGCATCTTCTCTTGCTCTTCCCTCTGATGGCCAGCCTGTCTCGCCTATGAGAATCTTTTTATCTTTGAGTAACGTTGCAACTTCTCCTCTTACATCTGCCAAATGCCCTATGGATTGGTTGATGTTCATCGGGTCATCTTCCCAGTATGGCAAAATGTGAATTGTTACAAAATCAGTAATATCTTTTATCTGTGGATGTTTTACCCAAAATTCCCATACGTCAGCGTATGTAACCTGAGTATTTGGGAGAGCTTCTTTAACCTGCTTGATATACCCAGCAAGAACTGCCTCTGTTGCATCGCCACGCAGAAGCACTTCATTGCCCACAATCACGCCTTTGAGCATATCTTGATTCTCTTTTGCGAGTTTTATGAGAGTGCTTATCTCTTTTTGCGTCATTACTTTGTCACTGCTTACCCATGCACCCATATACATCTCAAGACCATTTTCTCTGGCTATCTTTGGGACTATCTCCAGACCTACAGTTGAGTATGTTCTGATACAATTGGTATATTTTGAGAGGAGTTTTAGATCATTGCGTATCAAATCTTCTGAAACAACCATCCCCTCTGCAAAAGAAAATGGCGATTGATTTTTAGCAAAAGGGGCATAAGAGACGCACTCCAGTTTATTAAAAGAGTTTTTGCTCTCTTTTAAGATAAACACTTCACCTGCCATGTACCAAAAAAGTACTACAGTCATGACACTTGCTAAAACTGCTGCTATTTTTTTTATCACTCTTTATCCTTTTTGCGTTCTATAAAATTTTATGGGAGTATGGAAATGTGGATGGTTTATATTTTTGAAGAGAGAGTCCCATGAAAGGACTCTGCTATATTATTTTTGAGGCAAGACATACATGTTATAGTAACGACCTTCAAACTTAGGCTCTTTATCCATAACTGCAACATCTTCTATCATCGTCCAAACTTTCAAAAGAACCTCTTTTGCCGCATCTGGATTAGCCATTTCACGCCCTTTTAAAAAGACACGAAATTTTACATGCTTACCTTCATCTAAAAACTCTCTTGCATGTTTTACTTTGTAGTTGACATCGTTTTCAGCGATTTTAACTGAGAGCTTAATCTCTTTGACATCAATTTTAGTTTGATTCTTTTTCTGCTCTTTGAGTTTTTTCTCTTCTTGATACTTAAACTTACCGTAGTTCATAATTTTAGCAACAGGTGGTTTTGCATCAGGGGCGATTAGGACTAAATCCAAGCCTAACTCATTTGCTTTTTCCATAGCTGCATCAGTAGAAATAACTCCTAAAGACTCTGCTCCATCAATATTGCAACGTACCTCTGGTACACGGATATCGTCATTCATTATGACACGGTCTGCTTTTTTGCTCAAAAATTTACCTCATTTATTTTAGTTTGTATAAGAGAGAGAAATTCACTCTCGCTTAGATTGTACTGCTCTCTTGTTCTTCTGTCACGAATCGCAACACTTCGAGAAGCAACCTCTTCATCTCCCAGCACTATAAGCATAGGAACTCTTGTTTTTTCCGCTGTTCTGATTCTTTTATTTAAAGAATCATTTTTAGAATAGATTTCGCTGTCTGCTCCCAAATCCATCAATTTATCCGCTAACTCTTTCGCATAATCGTTATGCGCAGCAGCAATCGGAACGATGGCAACTTGCGTCGGAGCGATAAACATTGGAAACTCTCCAGCGTAATGCTCTGTTAATATACCAATAAAACGCTCAAACGAACCTAAAATTGCTCTGTGAATCATAACTGGCTGAATTTTGTCATTATTCTCACCGTTATACTCAAGCTCAAATCTGCTAGGGAGGTTAAAATCAAGCTGAATCGTGCCACACTGCCACTCACGCCCGATTGCGTCAGTGATTTTGATGTCGATTTTTGGACCATAAAACGCTCCGCCACCCTCATCTATCTCATAAATAAGGTTGTTTTTCTCCAGTGCATTTTTAAGTGCTTGTGTAGAAACTTCCCACACCTCATCACTTCCAACCGCTTTTTCGGGTCTTGTTGAGAGCATCATTTTGTAGTTAAACTCAAATGTGGACATGATTTTATCAACAAAATCGACAACTTCTATGATTTGCTCCTCTATCTGGTCTGCTCTACAAAAAATATGCGCATCATCTTGAGTAAACTCACGAACACGGAAAAGTCCATGAAGCGCACCTGTCATCTCATGACGATGTACCACGCCGTACTCAAAATATTTAAGCGGAAGGTCTCTGTATGAGTGTAAATCTTCCTCATATATCTTGATGTGTCCCACGCAGTTCATCGGTTTTACGCCAAACTCTATCTCGTCAATATTTGTAAAGTACATGTTTTCGCCGTAGTTTTGGTAATGTCCAGATGTTTTCCAAAGGTCGCTTCTAAGCATTTCAGGACCACGAACAGGCTCATAACCACGTTTGCGGTGTGCCTTAAAGAGAAGCGACTCAAGTCTCGCACGAAGTCTCCCGCCTGCTGGAAGCCAGATAGGAAAGCCCGCTCCAACCTCTTCACGAAAAGTAAACATCTTCATCTCTGCACCAAGTTTGCGGTGGTCTCGTTTTTCAGCCTCTGCCATCATGTCAAGGTATGCTTTGAGTGACTCTTTATCGGCAAATGCGATGCCGTATATACGTGTTAACATCTCATTTTTAGAGTCTCCTCCAAGGTAAGCACCTGCTATTTTAGTAAGTTTAAAGTAGCGAATCAACCCGACATTTGGCAAGTGCGGTCCACGGCAAAGGTCTTCAAAATCCCCTTGCTTATAGATAGAAACTGTTTCGCTCGGGATTCTTTGCATAACAAAAAGTTTGAGATGGTCATCTTTGAACTTCTCTTTTGCTTCATCCATAGAAATCTCATACTTCTCTATCGGGTACTTCTTTTTAGCGATGTTAAGCATCTCCTGCTCGATGGCTTTGAGGTCACCCTCACCTATCTCGCTTGAAGTTTTAAAGTCATAGTAAAAGCCCTCTTTTACATTTGGACCGACATAAAATTTTGCGTCTGGATAGAGCGACTTGATGGCTTGAGCCATAAGATGTGCGGTTGAATGTCTCAAAACATTTAACGACTCTTCTGAGTTGTCAAGATGAATCTGCTCCCCCTCAAATCCAAGCTCTTTTGCAGTCTGCATGTCTATGATTTCGCCGTTGTGTTTTATTGCTATTGCGTTCAAAATAGTATCCTTTCTATATTTCTGTCTTTAGTATTGCGCCATTTGAAGCGTTTGAAACTAAAAGCTGATAACGCTTAAGCCATTTTGACTTCACATCATTTTTGTGCGGCTTATAGCTTGCTCTTCTTTTTGCTATCTCTTCATCGCTTACATTTAGTCTCAAGATATGCTTATCAACATCAAGCTCTATCTCATCGCCATCTTCCACAAGTGCTATCAAGCCGCCCTCTGCCGCTTCTGGCGATACATGCCCGATGCTTGCACCCTTTGTAGCACCTGAAAAACGACCATCAGTTATAAGAGCCACGCTATCGCCCAAACCCATCCCTTGGATAAGCGCAGTAGGTGCTAACATCTCTTGCATACCAGGTCCTCCCTTTGGACCCTCATAGCGGATAACAACAACATTTCCAGATTTTACTTTATGTGACATGATACCAGTAATCGCTTCAGGCTGGGAGTTAAAGCAGATTGCAGTGCCTTTAAACTGTCTCATGTTAGCTTCAATTCCAGCCGTTTTGACAACCGCACCTTCCAACGCCAAATTTCCAAAAAGGATAGACAATCCGCCAACTTGCGAGTAAGCATTTTCGTTTGTGTGGATGATGCTCTCATCTAAGATTTTAGCATCCGCTATACGCTCTCCAAGTGTTTCGCCTGTTACGGTCGGGTTCTCAAGGTGAAGAAGTCCGCCTCTGCGACTAACCTCTTTCATAACCGCATTTACGCCGCCAGCACGGTTGATGTCATCCATATGAACAGTTGTTAATGATGGAGAAATCTTTGCAATATGCGCAACATTGTCAGCAATTGTATTGATTTTTTCGATTGGGAAGTCAACTCCCGCTTCTCTTGCGATAGCCAACATATGAAGAACTGTATTTGAACTTCCGCCCATCGCCATGTCAACAACAAATGCGTTATGAACCGCTTTTTCGTTGAGAACATTTTTGAGATTGTACTTTGCATCGTCCGCTTTTGCCATCTCCACGATTCTCTTTGCCGCTTTTTTGACAAGCTCGATTCTCGCAGGAGTCATCGCCAAAATAGTTCCATTCCCTGGAAGTGCTATTCCCATCGCTTCACAAAGCGTATTCATGGAGTTTGCAGTAAACATACCAGAACAACTTCCCCCGCTCGGACATGCGTTGCACTCAATGTCATAAAGCTCTTCTTGACTTATCGTCCCCTCGTTAAACTGTCCAACCGCCTCAAATGCCGTGGACAAATCTATAGGCGTACCATCCTTTTTATGCCCTGCTGGCATCGGACCGCCTGAAACAAATACAGTCGGAACATTGACACGAAGCGCACCCATAATCATCCCTGGGACAATTTTATCACAGTTTGGGATACATATAAGCGCATCAAGCTTGTGTGCATTCATAACCGTTTCAATCGAATCAGCGATAATTTCACGAGAAGGAAGAGAGTAAAGCATACCGTCATGCCCCATAGCGATACCGTCATCAACCCCAATCGTGTTAAACACAAACGGCACACCGCCCGCTTCACGAATCGCCTCTTTTACGATTTCTCCGTATTCATGTAAAAAGAAATGCCCAGGGATAATGTCGATATAACTGTTTGCTATCCCGATAAACGGCTTGTCAAAATCTTCATCCTTTAGCCCTGTAGCACGAAGTAGTGAGCGATGTGGTGCTTTGTCAAAACCTTTTTTTATAGTATCACTTCTCATAAAAATCCTTCATATATAGCTGTTTTCTTCTATGTAATAGCGAGATTATAGCATTTTTTTCAATTTTTTTTCTAAAACCCCTTTACAAATGAAAATTAAATGGCTATAATTCCACCCACTTAAAAAATAAGTGACAAAAAAATGCGGGAATAGCTCAGTGGTAGAGCACAACCTTGCCAAGGTTGGGGTCGCGAGTTCGAACCTCGTTTCCCGCTCCATAGAATATTCAAAAATATCCGATATCTTTAAAGATAAAAAAAACCCAAAGCCCGGGTGGTGAAATCGGTAGACACAAGGGATTTAAAATCCCTCGCTCGTAAGGGTGTGCCGGTTCAAGTCCGGCTTCGGGCACCACTATTATAAAAATTGGTTGAAACTGGTGCCATCGCCAAGTGGTAAGGCCGCAGCCTGCAAAGCTGCTATCCCCAGTTCAAATCTGGGTGGCACCTCCAGAATTTTATAGTAACTTCTTTCTTTACAAACGTGGATCTTTGGCTGAGTTGGTCTATAGCACCGGTCTTGAAAACCGGCGAGGGTAATACCTCCCAGAGTTCGAATCTCTGAGGGTCCACCACAAACCTCTAAAACCCCCTATTTTAGCCACTTTCAGGAAAATCTAAAAAATCACTGTGCAACAACTGTACAACAATTTTATTATACAAATACAACAAAATATCTCTCAAAAAGAGCTGGTATTTATTACTTCACGAGAAGATTTGGCGATAAAGTTTATAAATTGAGTCTTAAAAGTTCTGATTTAGAATTCTGCAAACTTCAACGAGATAAAATTATGCAACAATTAGCGGAGTATAGTGTGAATGGTATAAATTGGAAAAATCCTACTGGGTCTAATTTTCATATCTCCTTTGAAGTGAAACCTGATATTTCTAAGGGCGAAACCGAAGAGGGTGCTAGAAAAATAGCAGAAGAAATAGGTAAAAAACTTCTACAAGATTTAAATCCTTCAAACCTTCATAGTTATTTAAATGTCGAAAAACCAACACCAACTGTCAGCAATAATCTAAAATCGGAACTATGGGATGAAGTTTGGGAGAACCTCGACAAATATTTAAGCGATTTTATAAAAGATAAAATCAAGCAGGATAGAATCAGCGCAAACACTCAAAAAAATATGGAAGCAAGTTTTAAATATTTGAAACTATTTTGTATCAAAGGCGCTATTCCTGATCTGCAATTTTATAAAGAAGTTCAAAACCAAATGGAGATGATGCCCATTGATTACCTAAGAGGCACCAGATGGCAGAATGTGCCTATGGAGGAGCTGGCTAAAAGGTTTGAACAAAGCGACTATGAAACGCTTAACAGCAAAACTATCAATAAGCACTTAAACATTCATAAGCAGTTTTTTAATTGGCTTACATATAATGACGGCAAATATGAAACAAATATGGGTAAATTAAAAACCCTGCATGAAGACGATGAAATAACAAAAGAGGAGTATTCACAAAATGATCTTCGCACAATCTTCAATTCTGATATGCTCGATATTGATAAAAAAGAGATCTGCATGGTTGCTCTATACAGCGGAATGCGGGTTGGGGAGATAAGCAATCTTAAAAAAGAAAATTTTAACAAGGAAAAAATGTTTATCGAGATATTCAACGGCAAAACCAAAAATGCCGCTAGGATGATTCCTATTCACAAAAATATCGAAGATATCATTTTAAGAAGGGTTAAAAGCGGTTCTGAATATCTCTTTTTTGATGGGAACACATCAGCAAATTCTAAAAAATTAAACAGGGCGTTAAATAAAATCATTCCTAGCGAGTCTAAAACTTTTCACTGTTTTAGAAAAAATTTCAGTCAAGCTCTGGAAAATGTTTTGATTGCTGAGGAGAAATACATTAAATATTTAATGGGTCATTCAAGCAAGGGCGACATTACCATAAATGATTACAATCTTGGAAAAATGAACACCACAAAACTTAGAAATATCATGGATGAACTTGTCATAACCTTTTAAATTATGCAGCTTTTTTAGGCGCATAATCTGGCTGATTGGTGGAAGCATATTTGAAATTATTTCCATAAACTATAAGTTCTGTGATTGCTTTTGCGTTCTCTTTTATAT